>JAFYNC010000182.1 GCA_017549905.1 Clostridia bacterium
AATCTAACGGCAGAGGATAAAAAAGAGGCTTTGAAAAAAGTTGAAAAATATGCCGAAACTGTTGAAAAAGAGGGCAATATAGAAACATTGCTTAAAGCTAAAGGGTTTGAAAAGAGCCTTGTTATTATAAGCGACAAGGGAATAAACGTTGTGGTAAAATCTGAGGGACTCACATCTCAGCAAACTCTACAGATACAGGATGTCGTGACAAATGAAACAGATATTACGCTTCAAAATATAAAAATTATTCCGGTTGCGAAATAAAAAGGTTGTGTTATTCGAAAATTGTGGTATAATATTCATATAAATACTGCAACGGAGGATTATCCTATGAATAATAATGCAACCGTGCTTTCGGTTAATACCGAAGTTCTTGAAAAAATGGCAGAAATCGCAGCTAAAGAGGTAGAGGGTGTTTCGGGTCTTTGCAAAAAGGCTATTGACCTTAAAGGCGCAGTTAAAACAAAACAGGCATTTAAAGGCGTAAAGGTTGAAAATGTCAACGGCGCTTTAAAAATCAATGTTTATATTAGCGTTGAAAAGAATGCTCTTGTTAAAGAGGTTGCCGAAAAGGTGCAGATAAATGTTAAGGAAAAAATTCAAACAATGACCAACACCGCAGTAACCAAGGTTAATGTTATTGTTGCGGATATTAATATTCCGGCTGACACTGACGGCGAATAATTTTTGTTTTATGAATCCCTGACTTTTAGTTGGGGATTATTTTTTTATCTCTACATATAATATGTGCGAGGTGAAAAAATGAATAAGAACAAAAAAGGAAAAAGATATACTGAAAATTCGGTTTTGCCGCTCTCAGATCTGCCCCGAACTGTAGAGGAAATGGTTAATCGCTATGGCACTTATGAAATTCAAAGCACTGCCGCTACAGAGAATCAATATCCTTGTATTGCGCAGGGCTTTAATAAAAAACAAATTAAACACGACTGCGAAAATCCGCGCAAAGATTAATTGTTGTTATTCTTGACAAATTCTTCTAAAAGATATATAATCAATGTGTGTAAAAACTTTTTGGAGGAATTATAAATTATGATTAGTGCAGGCGATTTTAGAAACGGCGTAACCTTTGAAGAGGATGGCAACGTTCTTCAGGTTGTTGAGTTCCAACACGTAAAACCCGGTAAAGGTGCCGCTTTCGTAAGAACTAAAATTAAAAATGTAATCACAGGTTCTGTTATTGAAAAGAGCTATAACCCCACCGCTAAGTTCCCAACTGCTTTTGTTGAGAGAAAGGATATGGAATATTCTTACAACGATGGCGACCTTTATTATTTTATGGATCAGGAAACCTATGATATGGTTCCGATTAACGGCAGCGAGCTTGGCGATAACTTTAAGTTCGTAAAAGAAAACATGGTTTGCAAAATCCTTTCTTATAAAGGCAAGGTATTCGGCGTTGAGCCTCCTACATTTGTAGAACTTGAAGTTACTCAGACTGATCCCGGTTTCAAAGGCGATACCGCTACCAATGCAACAAAACCTGCTACTCTTGAAACAGGCGCTGAAATTCGCGTTCCACTCTTTATTGACGAGGGTGACAAGGTAAGAATTGATACACGTACCGGCGAATATATGGAACGCGCATAATCCTATTTTAAAGGAGAAATAACAATGGATATTTGTGAAAAGATTGCTTATATTAAAGGCTTGGCAGAAGGTCTTTCATTAGATGATAGCACTAAAGAGGGCAAAATTCTTAATGCTATTATCGATTTACTTGCAGACATCACAGATGAAATCTGCGATATTGAAGAGGGCTGTGACGAGCTTTGCGAACAAATCGATGCAGTTGATGAGGATTTAGCGTCCTTGGAAGAAATCATCTATGAGGATGATGAATGCGACTGTGATGATTGCGACGATTGCTGCGACTGTGACGATGAGATTTACGAAATCGAATGTCCTGCTTGTAACGATGTTATTTATCTTGATGCTGATATGCTCGAGGAAGAAGGAATGGTTTGCCCTAACTGCGGAACCGACCTTGAATTCGATTTTGACTGTGACTGCGAATGCGACTGTCACGACTGTGAAGATGAATGTGAAGAATAATTAAACCCTTTAAACCGCACAGTCAATGTGCGGTTTTTTTACTTTTTTAAAAGCGAAGGTGAAAAAATGCAGACCGAAACGAAGTTATGCTATGAAGCGTATGAAAATGACCAAAACGCTATTCCCGTTATAATTGTTGCTGCGGGAAATTCCACCCGAATGGGACAGAATAAGCAGTTTATGGAAATTTTAGGGTTGCCCGTAATAGTGCGAACTCTTATGGCTTTTCAAAAATCCAAGGTTGTAAGTAGAATAATTTTGGTTGTAAAAGCCGAAGATATATTTACATTTCAGTTGTTAGCAGAAAAATACGGAATTTCTAAAGTTTCGGATATTGTTTGCGGCGGAGAGAACCGTCAACAATCGGTTTTAAACGGTTTTGCAAGACTTTCGCAAAATGAAAATGAGGTTTTAATACATGATGGCGCACGTCCCCTTGTGAGCGAAAAAACAATTTGCTCTGTAGCAGAGGCTTTAAAGAATTGTTCTGCGGCAACCTGCGGAGTAAGGGTTAAGGATACTATAAAGCAAACTGATAAAAACGGAAAAATTCTCAAAACCGTAGATAGAAGTTGTCTTTTTTCTGTGCAGACACCTCAGGCTGTTCGTAAGGCAGACTATTTAAGCGCAGTTGAAAAAATAGGGGATATAAGCTCTTTTACCGATGACACTTCTATTATGGAGGCGGCAGGATATGATTGCTTTATGGTTGAGGGCGATTATAAAAATATTAAAATTACAACACGTGAGGATATTCCTTTAGCGGAAAACTTTTTGAAAGAGGAAGAAATATGAGAATAGGTCACGGTTACGATGTTCACAGATTGGTAGAATGCAGAGATTTAATATTGGGCGGTGTGAAAATACCGTTTCATTTAGGTCTTTTGGGACATTCAGATGCAGATGTTTTGCTACACGCAATCTGTGATGCATTGCTTGGCGCTGCGGCTCTTGGGGATATAGGAAAGCATTTTCCTGATAATGACGAAAGCCTAAAAAATATTGATAGCCGAATTTTGTTAAGACATGCAGTAGAACTTTTAACTGAAAAAGGTTATAAAATCTGTAATATTGATGCTACTGTTATTGCACAGAAGCCAAAACTTGCGCCTTTTATAAATGAAATGAGAGCGAATATTGCAAGTGATTGTGGATTGGACGAGGATTGTGTTAATGTGAAAGCTACTACCGAGGAGGGCTTAGGCTTCACAGGCGACCTTTCGGGAATTTCAGCCCACGCGGTTTGCCTTATCGAAAAGTTCTAAAAAACAATATCCCTCATATCTATTTAATATGGGGGATATTTATGAAACCTTTTTTTATTATTACTAAAAGATTAATCGCTGTAGCCTTTGCTGTTGTTGTTATATTTTTTATGATTTTAAGCAGTGTGTTTTCTGTTAAAAATGAAAGAATTGACGGCTCAACAAATCAAAAACGGGTAGAATATATTAAGAACTTGGGGTTTGAAGTTGATGATGCCGATGTTGCCTTTAAGCAAACAGTAATACCACAAAAGTTTGATAATGTGTATAAGCAGTATAATTCTTTGCAGAAAAAATCAGGCTTCGATTTATCTAAATACAAATCAAAAACCGTAACGGTTTACACATATCCGCTTGTGAGTGGCAATCGTGAGGCGCACATTATTATATATAATGGCGTGGTTATAGGTGGAGATGTTGCTGAAATATCGGCAGACGGCAGTATGAGTGCGCTCAAATAAAATTAAAGAAGAATAAATGTATGAATTTGAAAAGACTTGATAAAATAATATCATCGCAATTTAATATTTCGAGGAGTATCACAAAAGCAATCATTCATCGAGGAAAGGTGAAGGTTGATGGACAGGTGGTACGCGATCCGTCGCTACAGGTAGATGTAGACAGTGTGTGTATTGAGTATAAGGGACAAGTTTTATCTTATAAAGAACACATATATATAATAATGAATAAGCCGAAAGGTGTTTTATCTGCAAGCGAGGATAAATCCAGAGAAACGGTGGTTGACCTTGTTCCGCCTGAGCTTTTTCGTCAGGGACTTTTTCCGGTTGGCAGACTTGACCGTGACACAACAGGACTTTTGCTTATTACAGATGACGGTGATTTTGCACACATGGTTATTTCGCCCAAAAAGAACATATTTAAAACCTATAAAGTTTTGCTTGATGGTGATATTACTGAGGATATGTTTGAACAATTTGAAAAAGGTATCGTTTTGGCGGACGGAACAAAATGCCGTTCCGCCAAGCTCAAAAGAGTTTGTGAAAATACGGCAGAAATTAAAATCAGCGAGGGAAAATATCATCAGATTAAGCGAATGTTCGGTGTGGTAGGTCTTGGCGTTAATGAGCTTGAAAGGGTTGCACTGGGAGGTCTTAAATTGCCTATAAATTTAGGTGCAGGCGAGTGCAGAGAGCTCACAGAAGCCGAAAAAAATCAAATATTTGATAATTAGTATGCATTTTCTACAAAACATCTTTTATAACATTGGACATATTTTGTATAGCAATTTTTATAATAGTCTGTTATAATACATTACGTTAAAAGCACAAATAGCAATTTTAGGAGGTTGCAAAATGGCAAGTTTATCTTTGCGCAATGTTTACAAAAGATATCCGGGCGGCGTAACAGCTGTTAGCGATTTCAATCTTGAAATTAAGGATAAAGAATTTATTATTCTCGTTGGTCCTTCCGGATGCGGTAAATCTACCACTCTTAGAATGGTAGCAGGTCTTGAAGAAATTTCTGACGGTGAAGTATACATCGGCGACCGTTTGGTAAATGATGTTGCACCTAAGGATCGTGACATAGCAATGGTTTTCCAGAACTATGCGCTTTATCCACACATGTCAGTTTTTGATAATATGGCTTTCGGTCTTAAGCTTCGCAAAACTCCAAAAGAGGAAATTAAGCGTCGCGTTGAAGAGGCTGCTCGTATTCTCGACATTTCTCATCTTTTAGAGCGTAAACCAAAGGCTTTATCAGGTGGTCAGCGTCAGCGTGTGGCACTCGGTCGTGCTATCGTTCGTGAACCTAAGGTATTCTTGCTTGACGAACCGCTTTCCAACTTGGACGCTAAGCTTCGTGCACAGATGCGTACCGAAATTTCTAAGCTCCATCAGCGTTTGGGTACAACCTTTATTTACGTTACCCACGACCAGACAGAAGCTATGACAATGGGTACTCGTATCGTTGTTATGAAGAGCGGTATTGTTCAGCAGGTTGATACACCTCAGAACCTTTACCTCTATCCTTGCAACCTCTTCGTTGCAGGCTTCATTGGTTCTCCTCAGATGAACTTTATCGAGTCAAAGATTCTTAAAGAAGGCGAAGACTTCTTTGTAGAGTTCGGCTCTGAAGATACCAAAACAAGAGCAGGTTGTAAGTATAAGATTAAGCTTCCTGCTTCTAAGAATAAGGATAACTGTCTTGAAGAATATGTTAATAAGGAAGTTATTATGGGTATTCGTCCTGAGAATGTTCATAATGAAGATGACCTTATTGAGATGTATAAAGACGGTATTGTAGAGGCTGATGTTGAAGTTACCGAGCTTATGGGTGCTGAAACTTATCTCTACATGAATTGTGAATTCCAGAGCATCAACGCACGTGTTGCTCCTACAAACACTGCTCGTCCTGGTGACAAGATTAAGATTGCTCTTGAGCCTGCAAAGATTCACTTATTTGATAAGGATACTGAAATCACAATTTGCAACTAATAAATTAATTGAAAGGATGTCGCAAAAGCGGCATCCTTTTTTATTTTGCGATGAATTATTAACGAATTGTAAAAGGTCAGGGAAAGTCAAAGAAAATTTCGAAAAACTATTGACAAAAGGGAAAATCTGCATATAATAATAACTGTTAGCACTCCGATGAGTCGAGTGCTAAAAACGAAAAGAGGTGGCGGAATGGAACTTAGTCCCAGAAAGCAAGCGGTTTTGAAGGCGATTGTCAAAGCGTATATTGAAACCGGCGAGCCCATTGGTTCTAAAAATCTTACCTTGCTTTTGGAAAATGCGCCGTCATCTGCTACACTACGAAATGAAATGAGCGAATTATGTGAGTTGGGATTGTTGCATCAGCCGCATACATCGGCGGGCAGAATACCTACTAATAAAGGTTACAGACTGTATGTAAATTCATTAATGAACATACCGCAACTGAGCGACCGCTCTGTCGAGTTTATTGAAAACAATGTGGCGGCAATCCGTTCCGAGCCCGAAAGTATACCCCGTGTTACTGCTGAAATTATTTCTCATTTCACAGGGCTTCCCGCTTTTTCTTGTCTTATAACAGAAAAAGTGCCAAGAATAAAACGTATTGAACTTTTGCCGATAGGCAAGTATTCTTTAATGCTTCTTGTTATAACTGATGACGGAAGAACGCGAAATCGAGTTTTCAGACAGGGCAAAAATTTCACGCCCGAAATAAATAATATTTTTAATGAACTGATAAACCGCAGAGTAAAAGGCAAACCCGTTGATGAGCTTACAAAGGCTTATATGCAAACGGTAATTGCAGAAAGCGGATTATACGCGTTACAATTAATGCCTTTGTTTACGGCAGTTTTTGAAACTGCAGGAGAAATTAAAACTGTAGATATCTCGCTTGCGGGTGAAAATCAATTATATAATATGTGTAATGAAAAAACGGCAAGGGGCATTAGTTCGCTTTTTGGTTACGGAGATGCGGTAATACCGATTTTGCAAAACAGCACTAAAAATGTTGATGTTATTTTCGGCGAAGATACTAATTATAGCGAGCTTTATTCCAACATAATAGTAACTGCTGAATTCAAGGGCGCAGAAAAATATAAAGGATATATAGGCGTTATTGGACCAAATAGAATTTCTTATGAACAAATAATGCCAATTATTGAATATACCGCTAAAAAGTTAACCACAATAATGACTGAGGCGCAAAAGGATATGGAGGATTAAGGTATGTCAGAGGAAAACATAAAGAATGAACAACAGGAAACTGCAAAACCCGAGAAGAAGAAATCGAAAAAAGATGCAGAAATAGAAAATCTTAAAACAGAGCTTGAAAGCAAAAACGACTTGTTGCTTCGCACTGCGGCAGAGTTTGATAATTTCAAAAAACGAACAGAGCGTGAGCGCACAGGTGTGGCAGAATTTGCAAAAGCGAATGTTATAAAAGAACTTTTGCCAATACTTGATAATATTGATAGGGCGGCAGTTTTAGATGATAAAACAAGTCCCGATTATATTAAGGGAATAGAACTTATTGTAAAACAGTTTGAAGCATTGGGCGAAAAACTTGGCATTAAAGAGGTTGCCAAAGTTGGAGATGTCTTTGACCCCACAATGCATGAGGCTGTAATGCATATAGAAGATGAGTCCTTGGGAGAAAACGTAATTGCCGAGGTTTTGCAAAAGGGCTTCAAAATTGGGGACACTGTTATTCGTCCTGCAATGGTTAAGGTTGCTAATTAATAAATAATATATATTACATTTGGAGGAAATAAAAATGGGAAAAATTATTGGTATAGATTTAGGTACAACTAACTCTTGCGTAGCAGTTATGGAGGGCGGTGAGCCCGTAGTTATCGCTAATGCTGAGGGCGCAAGAACAACACCTTCTGTTGTGGCTTTTTCTAAAACAGGCGAAAGAATGGTAGGTCAGGTTGCAAAGCGTCAGGCTATTACAAACCCAGACAGAACAATCAGTTCTATCAAACGTGAGATGGGTACAGCTTATACTGTTGAAATAGACGATAAGAAATACACCCCACAAGAAATTTCTGCTATCATTTTGCAGAAATTAAAGGCTGATGCTGAGGCTTATCTCGGCCAGACTGTTACTGAAGCTGTAATTACTGTTCCTGCTTACTTTACCGATGCTCAGCGTCAAGCAACTAAAGACGCAGGTAAAATCGCAGGTCTTGAGGTTAAGAGAATTATTAATGAGCCCACCGCTGCTGCATTGGCATATAGCATTGATAAGGAAGACGACCAAAAGGTTATGGTTTATGACCTTGGCGGCGGTACATTTGACGTATCTATTATCGAAATGGGCGACGGTGTGCAAGAAGTTTTAGCAACAGCAGGTAATAACCGTCTTGGCGGTGACGACTTTGATAAGCGCGTTATGGATTATATCGTTGCAACATTCAAGGCTGAGCAAGGCATAGATTTATCAAATGATAAAATGGCTATGCAGCGTGTAAAGGAAGCTGCAGAAAAGGCAAAAATTGACCTTTCGGGTATGACTACTGCAGATATTAACCTTCCTTTCATTACTGCTGACTCAACAGGTCCTAAGCACTTTGAAACTACACTTACACGCGCTAAGTTCAATGAACTCACTGCTGATTTGGTAGATGCAACAATGGTTCCTGTTCGTCAGGCTCTTAGCGACTCAGGTCTTAATAAGGGTGACATTAATAAGGTTCTTATGGTTGGCGGTTCTTCAAGAATCCCTGCTGTTCAAGAAGCTGTTAAAGCGTTTATGGGCACAGAGCCTTTCAAGGGTATTAATCCTGATGAATGTGTAGCGCTTGGTGCTTCTTTACAGGCCGGTGTTTTAGGCGGCGATGTTAAGGGACTTCTTCTTCTTGACGTTACTCCTCTTTCACTTGGTATTGAAACAATGGGCGGTATTTCTACTAAGGTTATTGATAGAAATACAACCATTCCGGCAAAGAAGAGCCAAATTTTCTCAACCGCGGCTGATGGTCAGACCTCTGTTGAAGTTCATGTATTACAGGGCGAAAGAGAATTTGCTAAAGATAACAAAACTCTCGGTGTGTTCCATCTTGACGGCATCGCATCTGCTCCTCGCGGTGTTCCTCAGATTGAGGTTACATTTGATATAGATGCTAACGGTATCGTTCACGTTTCTGCTAAAGATCTTGGCACAGGCAAAGAAAACAATATCACTATTACCTCTAACACAAATATGTCAAAGGAAGATATTGATAAGGCTGTTAAGGAAGCTGAGGAATATGCTGCAGAGGACAAGAAGCGTCGTGAAGCGGTTGATATTCGTAACAATGCAGATCAGACGGTTTATCAGACTGAAAAGACTATCACAGAGCTTGGCGATAAGGTGACCGAAGAAGAAAAGGCTAAAATCGATACCGCTAAAGAAGCTCTTAAAGAGGCTCTTAAGGGTGAGGACATCGAAGCTATTAAGGCTAAGCAAGAAGATTTGCAAAAAGAGCTTTTCGCTATCAGTGAAAAGATTTATAAAGCAGCTAATCCCGAGGGCGCGGCAGGTGCTCAAAGCGCAGAAGCAGACCCTAATGTTTACGAAGCTGATTATACAGACGTTGATGATAATAAATAATTATATATAATGTAGGGATCGATGTCCGCATTGACCCGTAATAGTGGGCGGATGAGGGCATCCGCCCCTACAACATATTTCTAGGAGAATTGCTTGTGGCTGAAGATAAAAGAGATTATTATGAGGTATTGGGTGTAGATAAATCTGTATCCGACGACGAGCTAAAAAAAGCATATAGAAAAGCAGCGAAGAAATATCACCCCGACTTGCACCCAGGTGATGCCGAAGCAGAAAAAAGTTTCAAAGAAGTCAATGAGGCTTATGAGGTTTTGTCTGACAAGGAAAAACGCGCGCGTTATGATCAATTCGGTCACGCGGGGGTAGACCCTAATTTCGGCGCAGGCGGTGGATATGGTGGCGGCTTCGGCGGCGGTTTTGGCGACTTCGGTGATTTAGGCGATATTTTCGGTTCTTTTTTTGGTGGCGGCTTCGGTGGTGGCTCACGTCGCAACCCTAATGCGCCAAGACGAGGTAACGATACAGCGGCTTCGGTTAACCTTTCTTTTGAGGAGGCTGCCAAGGGATGCAAAAAAACAGTCAAGGTTACCAAGATTGAAAATTGTAACGAGTGTGGCGGCACAGGTGCTGAAAAAGGAACATCTCCCAAGACTTGTCCTGTTTGTCATGGTTCGGGTCAGGTATCCGCAACTCAAAGAACGCCGTTTGGCGTTATGCAAACTCAAAAGGTTTGCGATCATTGTCACGGAAGTGGCAAAATTATAGATAATCCTTGCCGCAAATGTGCGGGCAAGGGAAGGATTCGTCACACGGTAGAGCAAACTGTTGAAATACCCGCAGGTATTGATGACGGTCAGATCATAAATCTTCGTGGCGGCGGTGATGCAGGTGTGAACGGCGGCCCATCGGGTGATTTAAGGATTAATGTAAATGTGAGACCGCATCCCATTTTTGAGAGAGATGGTTTTGACGTTTACTGTGAAATCCCAATTACATTTACTCAAGCGGCTTTGGGAGCGGAAATAACGGTTCCCACTCTTGATGGTAAGGTTAAGTTTACAATTCATGAAGGTACACAGCCAGGTGATGAATTTAAACTTAGGGGCAAGGGTATACAAAGACTTAACTATTCCGGCAAAGGCGACCAATATGTTAAGATAAATGTTGAGGTGCCCAAGGACCTTTCTAAAACCCAGAAAGAAAAATTAAAAGAATTCGATTCTGTTACAGATGATAAAAACTACAGAAAACGAAAAACTTTTATGGATAAGGTTAAAGATTTCTTTAATGAATAATAAAAAACAGCACTTTTAAAGGTGCTGTTTTTGCATATTATATATATGTGTATGTTCGTTTTTTAAGAAAAAATGTAGTTGAGTGACATACGAAAACCCAATATATTGTGGTATTAAAAATTAGTTAAAAAAATTTAAAAAAACTTTAAAAAAAGTGTTGACAAAGGGGATAGGATGTGGTATTATAATCGAGCGCTCTAAAAAGGGGCGCTGAAACGGACCTTGAAAATTAAACAACGAAGAAATAAGGACCCGACGATTCTTATGAGAAATCATATAAATCAATGGACAATTATTAATGCGTCAGCATTAAGTAAATGAGCTAAAGAGCTTATCTGAAAGATTTTAACACATAGGTGTTGAGATACAATT
>JAFYNC010000183.1 GCA_017549905.1 Clostridia bacterium
CCGTCGCTAAAACTTAGTTTGAGTCTGTCACCAATATCAGTATCATTAACAGATTTTACAGGTGCACTGTTTTTGCTAACGGCTGTGTATCCGCGAATTAAGGTTTTAAGCGGACTTAAAGCATCTAATTTTAAAACAAGTTCATTAAAATTGGTTTGCTTTTTGATTATAAAATCTTTTTCTATATCCAAAAGCATATCGGAAACTTTATCAAGCTTTTCATATCGCTCGTTAATTATATGGTTTTTGGGATTTTTAAAGAAAATACAATTTTCTGCCTTTTCAAGACGAGCTTTATTTAAAGAAAAATTAGATTTTAACAAAGACCTAAGCGTTGCATTGTATTTGTTAAGTTTTGCTTTAATTTCAGAAATGTCGGGAACTGCAAGTTCGGCCGCAGCTGAAGGTGTTGGCGCGCGCAAATCGGCAACAAAATCGCAAATTGTAAAATCCGTTTCATGACCAACTGCGGAAATTACAGGTACAGGTGATTCATAAATTTTTCGAGCTAAAATTTCATCGTTGAATGCCCATAAATCTTCAATAGAACCACCGCCTCTGCCTATAATTATAACATCGGCAATAGCAAGTCTATAAAGTTTATCAAGTGCATTGCACATTGAAGGTACGGCTAATTCACCCTGAACGGAAACTGGACAAACAATTATTTGTGACATGGGCCAACGGCGGCCTAAAATATTTAAAATATCTTGAATGGCTGCGCCTGTTGGCGAAGTTACAACCGCAATTTTCTTAGGGTATTTAGGTAAAGGTCGTTTGCTTTCTTCAGAAAACATTCCCTCTTTTTGAAGGCGTTCTTTAATTTGCTCAAATTTAAGAGCGATATCACCAAAACCATCAGTATGCATTTCTTCTGCATAAAATTGATACTGACCGTCCTTCTCGTAAAATGATACTCTGCCTTTTAAAACAACCTGCATACCGTCTTTTGCTTCAAATAAAACTTTTTGGGCATTTGCCCTGAACATTACACATTTAATAGCGGCATCGTTATCTTTTAAGGTGAAATACCAGTGACCGCTTTGGTAATGGTTTTTAAAATTTGAAAGCTCACCCGAAACACAAATGTTGTTAAGCCTAATATCTCCCTCAATCAGAGAGCGGACATAAAAATTTAGTTGCTTTACACTTAATGTGTTGAAGTTTTCCATATCACATTGCTTTTGCAACGGTTGAAAGTATACCGTTTATGAATGAGGAATCTTCCTTAGTTGCATATTTTTTGCAAATTTCAACCGCCTCGTTTATAGAAACCGAAACAGGAATATCATCGTAATATTTCATTTCATAAAGAGCGAGTCTTAATAATGCTAAAGCTGTTTT
Organism: Clostridia bacterium; assembly: GCA_017549905.1. Lineage (GTDB taxonomy): Bacteria > Bacillota > Clostridia > Oscillospirales > Acutalibacteraceae > UBA737. The sequence continues at coordinate 1,345 of JAFYNC010000183.1, forward strand.
TGAAATTCGTTCAATTTTCCAACCAACAGAATTCTCAGAAATTAATGCATCTATTTCCGCGGTATTTTCATAAACACCGAAAAATACTTTTTTAATGTATTCATCAGGCTCTAAATCACGAACCTCACAAGCTAATTCTAAAATTTCTTCAACAGTGCTGTCGCTAAATAACTTCTCGAAAATAAGAATAAAAGCCTCTTCCCTTGCCTGCTTACGTGTCATAACCTTATCACCTTAAATATAAATATAATATTAAAATTATTATACACTCATTTATGTATAATTTCAAGCATTATTCACTCATTTATGCAAAAAAATCCCCGTATTTTAAAATACGAGGATTTAAAACTATTAAATTAATACATACCACCTGCACCGGCAGCGGCTGCTGCGGCATTTGCAGCGGCAATATCTTCGGGTTTATCGGCGATTAAACTTTCTGTTGTAAGCACCATAGAAGCTACTGAAGCTGCATTTTGAAGAGCAGAACGTGTTACTTTTGTTGGGTCAACAATACCCGCATCTATCATATCAGTATATACTTCTTTGTATGCATCAAAACCGAAATTCACTTTTCCGCTTTCAATAATTTTATCAATTATAACAGAGCCTTCAAGACCTGAATTTAAAGCGATTTGTCTGATAGGAGCTTCCAAAGATTTTAGCACAATGCTAACACCAGTTTTTTCGTCGCCCTCGGTTGTTTCAAGCAAAGCCTTAACAGCAGGAATTGCATTAATAAGTGCAACGCCGCCGCCTGCAACTATACCCTCTTCAACTGCAGCTTTTGTTGCTGAAAGAGCATCTTCAATGCGAAGTTTCTTTTCTTTCATTTCGATTTCGGTAGCAGCGCCAACCTTGATTACAGCTACGCCACCTGCAAGTTTAGCAAGTCTTTCTTGAAGCTTTTCTTTATCAAAATCAGATGTTGTAACTGAAAGTTCATTTTTAATCTGATTTATTCTGTCTTTAATATCCTGTGAATTTCCTGCGCCGTCAACAATAATAGTATTTTCCTTAGAAACCTTTATTTGACGAGCGGTACCAAGTTGAGCAATCGAAGTGTCTTTAAGGTCAAGACCTAATTCTTCGGAAATTACCTCACCGCCTGTAAGAATTGCTATATCACGAAGCATTTCTTTACGTCTGTCACCAAAACCGGGCGCTTTAACTGCAACACATGTAAATGTACCGCGGAGCTTATTAACAATAAGGGTTGAAAGCGCTTCGCCCTCGATATCTTCAGCAATAATTAAAAGTTTTTTGCCCGCCCCAACAATTTGTTCTAGTAAAGGCAGAATTTCTTGAATATTTGCGATTTTCTTATCAGTAATAAGAATTAATGCATCATCAAGAACAGCTTCCATTTTATCTGTATCGGTAGCCATATATGGTGTGATGTAACCGCGGTCAAACTGCATACCCTCAACAACTTCCGAATAGGTATCAGCGGTTTTAGATTCTTCAACAGTTATAACACCGTCAGCGGTAACCTTAGCCATTGCTTCTGCAATAAGATTACCAATAACCTCATCACCTGAAGAAACAGTTGCAACACGCGCAATATCTTCACTTCCGCTAACCTTTTTAGAGTTAGAAACAACAGTTTCAATAGCGGTATCAACTGCAGTTTTAATACCCTTTTTAACCACCATCGGATTAGCGCCTGCAGCCACATTTTTCATACCCTCATTAATTAGAGCCTGTGCTAAAACTGTAGCGGTAGTTGTACCGTCACCTGCGGCATCGTTGGTTTTAACAGAAACCTCTTTAACAAGCTGTGCGCCCATATTTTCAAATGGGTCGCTAAGTTCAATTTCTTTAGCAATGGTTACACCGTCATTAGTGATAAGCGGTGAGCCATATTTTTTATCAAGAACAACGTTTCTGCCCTTAGGACCTAAGGTTACCTTAACAGCATTTGCAAGCTTATCAACGCCGGCTTGTAAGGATTTGCGCGCTTCTTCGCCGAAAATTATATCTTTTGCCATAATAATAAACTCCTTATTCTACAATAGCTAAAATATCTGACTGACGGAGAATAGTATATTCCTCACCGTCAAGCTTAATTTCAGTTCCTGAATATTTAGCAATAATAACCTTATCGCCAACATTTACTGTCATTTTAACTTCTTTGCCGTCAACTAAACCGCCGGGACCAACTGCTACAACCTCTGCAATTTGAGGTTTTTCTTTTGCGGTAGATGTAAGCACAATGCCGCTTTTTGTGGTTTCTTCAGCCTCAGTTGCTTTAATAACAACATTATCTGCCAAAGGTTTAATATTCATTGTTATTCCTCCTTGGGTAGTATTTTGTGTAACTATATTATATCAAAAGTCAGGAAAAGTCAAGCGAGGTTTCAAAAATTCATAATCTGTTTAAATTAGATGTTAATGATTTAGTAATAATTGAGCCTTTTCCTGTAAGACAAAGCCTTTTATCATTATATTCCAAAAGTTGCTTTTCTATTAATGTGTTTACCAGTTTTTCGTTAAAACAAATTTCTTCATTTTCGCTATGAAATACTGCTAATAAAACCAAAGCTTCATCGGTGGAAATATTGGCTTTTTTGGCAAAAGGTTCTATTGATTTTTTTAACTCTGATAAACCTTTAATAAAAACAGAAAATTGTTGTAAATAATTCACTCTAATTCCCCCAAACTAAGTGTTATTTTAACTTTTTTCAACCAAAAAGTAAATACTTTTATCAAATTGTACAAAAATTTTATTGCGATGCATTTAATATATGTTTTTTAATATAGAAAAATAAACGATTCATTGACAAAATATATAACTTATGATAAAATAATGAAGTAAAATTTATATGGTTCTTTGTGACTGACGGTTTAGTGGAGAATACCACGTGAATCAAAGAGCCTTTGAGCCGACCGTCTGGGCACACTAAATACTTTAGTTTAGTGCGCCTTTTTATCTTTTTTGGAGGTAATTGTTATGAAAAAAATCGGAATTATAATGGGCAGTGACAGTGATTTGCCCGTTGTAGAAAAAGCGGTTAATACTCTTAAAAGCTTTGGCGTGCCTTATGAGGTTCACGTCTTTTCTGCTCACCGCACACCACAAGAAGCAAAGGACTTTAGTGTAAATGCACGTAAAAACGGTTTTGGTGCTATTATTGCCGCTGCGGGTATGGCGGCTCATTTAGCGGGTGCTATTGCCGCTAACACTACCCTACCTGTTGTAGGCATACCCATTAATTGCGGAAAGTTAGACGGTGTTGATGCTTTGCTTTCAACAGTAATGATGCCTTCAGGTATACCTGTTGCTACTGTTGCTATTGACGGAGCAGTCAATGCCGCTTTGCTTTGTATAGAGATGCTTAGTATTTCTGATAGTGAGTTAGCTGAAAAGCTTGATGCAAAACGCAAGGCTGACAGTGAAGCTGTTCTTGCTAAAAACTCAGCCATCGAATCAAAATTTAATTAATTTTTTTAAGGAGATATATTTATGGAAAAGAAACTAATTTACACAGGAAAAACAAAAGACGTATTTGCACTTGAAAACGGCAACTGTTTGCTTAAGTTTAAGGATGATTGCACAGGTAAAGACGGTGTGTTTGACCCAGGTGAAAATTCTGTTGGTCTTACTATTGACGGTGTTGGTGATGTTAATCTCAGAATGTCAATATATTTCTTTGAAAAGGTTAATGCAGCAGGTATTAAAACTCATTATGTAAATGCTAATCTTGAAGACACAACAATGGAAGTTCTTCCTGCTAAGGTATTTGGCAAAGGTCTTGAGGTTATCTGCCGTTATAAGGCAGTTGGTAGCTTCTTACGTCGTTATAACGATTACTGCAACGAGGGTGACGATCTTCCAGCTTACGTTGAAATGACATTTAAGAATGATGAAAAGGGCGATCCTCTTGTTACTAAGGACGGTCTTGTATGTCTTGGCGTTATTACCGAAAAGCAGTATGACGATATTAAAAAAATGACTCAGGATATTACTAAAATCGTTGCTGATGACCTTAAAGAAAAAGGTCTTGATATGTATGACATTAAGTTTGAATTCGGTTATGATGCAAACGGCGACGTAATGCTTATTGATGAAATTGCTTCAGGTAATATGCGCGTTTACAAGAATGGTGAATATATTGACCCGATGACACTTTCTAAATTGTTTTTTGCATAAGGAGTAGCTGATGGGCGGTTTTTTTGGAGTGGTCAGTAAAACGGATGCTATTGCTGATGTTTTTTTTGGAACTGACTATCATTCTCATTTAGGTACACGTCGTGCAGGTGTTGCGGCTTACGACAAAGAAATTGGTCTTCAAAGGGAAATTCATAATATTCAGAACTCCCCTTTCAGAACTAAGTTTGAAGATATTTTTGATGAAATGTGCGGTACATCTGCTATTGGTTGTATCAGTGACTTTGAACCTCAGCCTTTGCTAATTCGTTCAAAGCACGGTACATATGCTATCTGTATAATTGGCATTATTAATAATTCTGATGAACTTATAGATGAGTATTTAACAAACACCGGTGGTCATTTTGATGCTATGACAGGCGGCAAGGTGAACTCTACTGAGCTTGTTGCAGCTTTAATTGACCAAAAGGATACTATTGTTGATGGCATTAAATTTGCGCAGAATGTTATTAAAGGCACAGCCTCTATTCTTATTTTGAGGGATGATGGCTCTATAATTGTTGCGCGTGACCGTTTAGGCAGAATTCCTGCTATAATAGGTAGCAAGGATGATGGCTATTGTGTTACCTTTGAATCTTTTGCTTCTTTAAAGTTAGGTTACACTGATGTTAAAGAGTTAGGACCGGCTGAAATTGTTGAAATTAATGCCGATGGTTTAACGGTTTTATCACCTGCCGGCAAAGAAATGAAGATATGTTCATTTTTATGGAGCTATTACGGCTACCCCACCTCTTGTTATGAGGGTAGAAATGTTGAAATAATGCGCTATAAGAATGGCCAGATTTTAGCTCAAAATGATAGAGAACAAGGCTTTGACGCTGATATTGATTATGTTGGCGGCGTTCC
>JAFYNC010000184.1 GCA_017549905.1 Clostridia bacterium
ATGGAAAGCACAAGCATAGCCATAAGTGCACCCATATCAACCGAGCCGTAACCGCCTTTTAAATACTGCACCGCGATAGGAATAGTTTTGTAGTCGTTGCCGATTACAAGATAAGGCAAAAGATAGTCATTCCAAATCCACATTGTATTAAGAATTGCAACTGTAATGGCAGTAGGTTTTAAGACAGGGAATACAACCTTCCAATAAACCTCAAAGGTGTTGCAACCGTCAATGGTGGCGGCTTCTTCAATGGTAACAGGCACAGTTTTTATAAATCCCGAAAACATAAAAACCGAAAGTCCCGCGCCAAAGCCAAGATAAATCAAAATTATACCTAAGGGATTATCAAGCCCCAAAACATTGGCGGTTTTTGACATTGTAAACATAACCATCTGAAAGGGAACTATCATTGAAAAAACAAGGGAGTAATAAATAAGCGAGTTTAATGCATTTTTGACCCTCGTTATATACCAAGCGGTCATCGAAGTAAAAATAATTATCGCCGCAACAGAGAAAACCGTTATAAAAAGCGACCAGAAAAAAGCTAAAGGAAAGCCTGTGTTTTTAATGCCTACAACGTAATTGGAAAGTCCGGTAAAGGTTTCGTTAGTCGGGAGCATAAAAGGCGATGATGCTATTGAAAATTTAAGTTTAAAGGAATTTATAAGCACAATAAAAACGGGGAAAAGAAACAAAACGGAAAAAATCAACAGTATAACAAAGAAAAGTCTGTCAATAAATTTTTCACTCATTAATGCTCAACCTCTTTTCCACGGGTGAATTTTAATTGCGCTAAGGCTATAATCGCAACAATGATAAAGAATATTACCGCTTTTGCCTGACCTACACCCTCATAGCCCACTCTTGAGTAAAAGGTGTTGTAAATATCAAGCGCCACCATTTGAGTTCGGTTAGCGGGCGCACCTGCTGTAAGGCTTAGGTTTTGGTCGAACAGTTTAAATGAGTTGGTGATGGTTAAAAACAAGCAGATGGTAATTGAAGGCATAACCGAAGGAATAGTAATTTTTCTAAGAATCGTAAAACTGTTTGCGCCGTCAACACGCGCCGCCTCTAAAATATCGGTAGGCACGTTTTGTATTCCTGCTATATAAATTATCATCATATAGCCTATCATCTGCCAGTTCATAAGAATAACAAGTCCCCAAAATCCAAAGTCGGCATCAGAAGTAATTGAATATCCGAAATTGTAAAGCACGCCGTTTATTATTACCTGCCAAATATATCCGAGAACAATGCCGCCTATAAGATTAGGCAAAAAGAAAACTGTTCTGTAAAGCTTAGTTCCGGGTACGTTTCGGGTAAGCATTAATGCTAATGAAAAGGCTAAAAGGTTTATGGTTATAACAGAAATCACAGAGAATTTTATAGTAAACCAAAGCGCCGGTAGAAAGGTGCTGTCATCGCGAAAAGCGCGAATATAGTTGGAAAAACCCACAAAAACCGCGTCGCTTACAGTTGTGAATTCTGTGAAGGATAAGAAAAGACCTAAAACAAACGGTATAACAAAAGCAATAAGAAATGCTATAAGCGTGGGCAGAACGAAAATTACGAAATAGCGTTTGGAACCTGTTCTCATTAACCTCGCTCACTCTTCCATTTGTCAGATATTGTTTTTCTCACATCTTCCCATTTTTTGTTGCCTTGAACGTAATCGAGCAGTCCGCTGCCAACTTCCTTTTTAAAGGCTTCACTCGGGAAGGCTGTAAATGCCCAGGGAACATTTTTAATGGATTCATCATTCATATAACGGGAAATTTCTTTTGCTAACGGGTCATTTGGAAGCTCAGATTCCGAAAAAGTGTTAAACGGTGTTATAAAACCTAATTTTTCGGTCACATACTGTTTGCCTGTTTTACTTGAAAACAGCCATTCCAAAAAGGCGAGGGACTCTTTTTGCTGATTCTCGTCGGCATTTTTATTAATTGCAAAATAGTTTTCTGTGCCGATACATAGACCTTGCCCTTTTTCGCCCTCTATACCGGTATAAATCGGGAGCATTTTAATGTCACTTTCTTTAACGGTGTTTCCCTCGACACCCGAAATTTGCGACCAAGCCCAGTTTCCGTTTTGCACCATAGCGGCTTGTCCTAAAGCAAACTCTGCCATAGAATCTGCAACCGATTTAGAGCCTAAAAGGGTTTTGGTGGTAACAGAGTTATTAACATAAAGATCAAAAATGTTTTCAAAATTTTTAGCATATTTATAATCTATTTTTTTAGCATCAAGCAGTGAAAGAGCGGTGTTAGCCTTTTCATCTTTTTCGTAAAATTCATAATGAATAGGAATGTTTAAAAGGTGTGTTTGCCAACGCCAGTCTTCGCCCGAAGATAAAGAAGTAGAGGCGAAAACACCCTTAATGCCAAGCTTGTCAAGGTTTGCGGTCATATCTTCTACAACTGCTTTTAATTTTTCAAAGCTGTCAATTTCCGAGGCTGAGTTGACGTTAGTTTTTTTATTGCTAAGGGCAAAATATTTTTTCATAATAGCGTCATTATAAATAATGCCGTAACCCTCAACGACATAAGGTATAGCGTATACTCCGTCGCCGTCGGTAATAGCCAAGGATTTATCGCTCAAGAATGAATAAAGCTTACTGTCTTTAATGTTAAGGCAATAGTCCTTCCAAGAACTGTAGCCTACAGGGCCGTTAACCTGAAATATGGTGGGAGCATCATTTTTAGCGATTTCAGATTTTAGAGTTTGCTCATAATTGTTTGCGGCGGCGGTTACAACTTTAACCTTTATGCCTGTTTCCTCTTCATATTTTTTTGCAAGTTCTTCATAAACTGTTGCCGATTCGGGTTTGAAATTCAAAAAGTAAACCTGCGATTTGTTTTTCTTGCCACAACCTGCAAGCGAAAGCACAGAAACTGCGCAAGTAAAGACTAAGAGAAAGGATAAAATTTTTCGTTTCATATAATAACCTCCAAAAAGATTTCTTTTAATACTTTTCCACAAAAAATTCGAAATATCAAAATTAATTAAAAAGTGAAATTGGTTTTGCTTGATTTATTCTTTTTGGTGTGTTATATTGAAAGAAACAAATGGGGTTATAGCGCAGCTGGTAGCGCACCACACTGGCAGTGTGGGGGTCAGGGGTTCGAATCCCCTTAGCTCCACCAAACGAGTATTGGATGAACTCGGGTTCATCTAAGGAGCAACCTGCTTCACCAACCGATAGGCTCGGCACCCAATCCGTTCTAAAGTTCCCGGCTAATCTAAAATTAGCGACTCGACCAAATAGTTCGTCTTTGGATACTGTTGCTCCAACAAAATAAAAATCCTGCCGACAAATATCGGCAGGATTTCTGTTTTGTATTATTCATTTCTTATTTTTCTGCTTTAAGTGCTTTATATAAGTGCACAATATTTAAGTCCTCTTCAGTATCAATACCGTGTGAACCGCAGTTGCCGTCTATTTCATGACAGCCATGATCCATTGCAAATCCCACGAGTGTATTATGTGATTTCCAATGTTTTGCGATTAGTTCATAAAAGATGCCAAAGGTTCTCACGTTAGCACGCAATTCCCCTAAAGCCTCGTTGCTCTCGGGACCAAATCGATGCATAGCAGAATCGTAATTCCCGTTATATACAGCAATGAAATCATATTTATCCTCAATTATGAGTTCAGCCGCCTTAGCATTTGCTTGTTCGATGCTACCGCATATAAAATAATCCATGTCACGTTCCAAATAAATCTTTGACATACTGTCATTACCGGTGGAAACGATTGCCGGTTTTTTTCCTGCGCGAATAAGAGCATCAAAAATAGTGTCAATAGTAATTACCGGTTTTTTATAAGCACGAATGCCATGAACCTCAGGTTGAGCACCGGTATACATAGTTCCAAAGCAAACCGGAGTTACCGAAGGCAAAACCGTGCAAAAAGGAGTTTCAATATCGGTCATATCTTTGACTTCCGAAAACATAGGTGAATACTTTTCATAAATCCATTGTGCTATTGCATCGGGATTATACATGAAAATTCTGTCAGCTTTTTCACCGCAAAGCGCATCATCCACATAATTACACAAGTCAGAATTAGGGTTTGCTGCATGTTCGGGCGCATTAATATCCATAGCATACGACAATGCGCCACAAAGAGAATCTAAAGAATTAGGATTTTTCATATAAAACACCGCCTTTAG
>JAFYNC010000185.1 GCA_017549905.1 Clostridia bacterium
GTTGATATTCACTAAGTTCTTGACCTACTTTCTTGCCATAGGTGTGAACCTTTGCCTTTCTGTCTGCTGCGTAACCCTTTGCTCGCTTTGAAGGGGTTGTCCAGCGTCTTTCGCTGTTGTAATTTTTTGCCATTGATGTTTTCTCCTTATTTTGATTTTTTTCTGTGCCCGTGTTGCCGTTAGCTAAGCGAAGAATATATTATATAATTGTTATTCGCAATCAACCGTTCGCTTCTGAAATACTAATCTCCGGCGATTCGTAAACAGTCGGTGGCCACCTTACTTGCAAGAACCGCTTAAGCGTAATCGTTAACTTTGCGCGCTCAGGTTGATTACACCTCGATTATACACCATAAAAACAAAAAGCACCACTGACTACACTCTTCAAAATTCTTGATTATATCGGAGATTTTTTGCCTTAATTTTAGACTTTCTATGACTCATTTTTTACTAAATATTAATGAATTTTCCTATATTTTTGCATAAAAAAAGCAAGAGCAGTTAACTCTTGCTTTGATTGATATGTATTAAATTCTATCTAAAAATCTAGACACAACGTTCGACGGTCCGTAAAACACCGCCATTATACGAATTTGCTTTAGTTCTTCCACTACCTTATATATCAAAACGTAATTTTCAACGTCTAAACGTCTATACTCTTTACCTGCTGTAATAACCTCATTTTTTAATTTTGGCATTGCATAGGGAAATAAAGAAGCGCGGTCTATTGCCTCTAATATATTTTGATATAACTTTTTTGCCGCCGTTGGATTTTTAAGCTCATCGTGAATATAATCTAAAATTTCTATAATGTCACTTTCGGCTTCCGGCAATATGACTTTTTCGTATTGTTTAGAATCCATATTTCTTGCCTACCTCTGCTGAAAAGGCTTCAACCGAACGCATTTTTCCTTGCTTTTCCTGTTCTTCTGCCCTTCTTAATTTATCAGCAAAATATTTTTCTAGTTTTTCATCATCAGAAACTGAACTTACGGTTGTTACGTCAAAAGGTAAGCCCTTTTCTCTTAATGCGGCAATTAAAAACATATTTACTGCCGTTGTCATATCTAATCCCATTTGAGCAAATAATGCCTTTGCATCATCCCTTAATTGTTCATCCATTTTTATATTTACACTTGCTTTCATAATAAGTCCTCCATTATTATTATACACAAATTATAACACATTATGCGCCCGTTGTCAATACATTGGGTATATATTTGTTTTATATTATTTATCTTCCCTTAAATTGATTTCAAAATTTGTTTATTTTCTATGCCGCTTTTTCTCCTTTAAAATAATTATAGAAAAACTCTATCAGCTTTCTATTTAGTTTGTATACGTAATTTGAAGAATAACCTAACTTATCCGCTGTACCTTCCTGCGTATACCCTTCAGTATATATACAAACGTAAACATCGTACAACTGCGCATCGCTTGCAAAGCATATAGCTTTGTTGTATTTCTCCACCAATTGTAATATGCTACTTCTTCCAACACATCCACTTGCTTTTTCAAACATCTCACGACGTGAGTAATAATATCTAATTTGGTTCAATTCTTGTCTTATTTTATGCATCTTACTTACTCCTTCAAATCGTTTATTTTATTTTGGCACAGTTTTGTTTAAGAAAGATTCATAAAAAGGGAAACTGTTTTCGTTACCTTCTTAAATTATACCGTTATTCGGATTGTGGATTACGTTATCGACTACGCCTAATATACTCCACTCACCTTCAGGATATATATCCTCATATATTTTTTTACCCATTTCATCTACCTCATCGTTTGCAGGCTTTAAGTAATACTTGCCATTTTTAATCGCTAATATCTTTGCAGTTGCTTCATCGTCGTTTACTCGCGCAATTACTACGTCGCCAGCGTTTGCAGTATTTTGCACACGTACAACCATTAAGTCACCATCAAAAATACCCTTCTTAATCATGCTATTTCCTTTAGCGTATAGAATAAAATGCTTTTCACTTCCAAATATCTCTACTGGTAATGCTACGGTTGCCACTACATTTTCAACGGCAGTAATGGGTTCACCGCATGCGCACGTTCCTATTATTGATACTGGAGCTGTTTTCCCTAATTCAAGATTGTTCGGTATAGAAATTACTTTCTTATCTTGACTATAGGTTCGGCTTATCATTCCACGCTCTTCCAAGCACCTAACTGCTCGTAAAGCGCCGGCGCTACCTGAAATATTACAAGCTTTACTTATTTCCCTTATCGAAGGGGTTCTACTCTCTGTATACTGTACATGGGTGATATACTCGTATACTTCATTTATCCTCTGTTCGTTAATTTTTCTCATTCAATACCCTTTTATTTGGTTTTTAGTGAAACACTTTGTTTCGTTATAAAGAATAACATATTAACTTTTATTTGTCAAGAGGTTTTTGATTGTTTTCTATTATTATTTTTTTCTTTATTTTTAGTTCGCTCGCCCTTTCTTTTTACGTAGTTTTGATAATGATCTAAAAGCACTGGGACAATCGATGCAACAAATAAATCTATTTCTTCCTTTGGCATAAGTCTTAAATCGCAAACACCGTTTATGTAACACTTTAAACCCGTACTATTTTCCTTAACTTCTATTTCTTCCACGAACTTTGTCCTCCTTATTTTTTCATTACCTACACTATACACTATCTGAACAAATTTGAAAACTGACTGAACTATGCCAATTTTCATTCTTGTTAGTACAATTTCCTTATTAAATATGACTCATCTCTTATTTACACTGAACGAAATTGTTACATTATTGTTTTTTTAGTGTATCAGAAAGACGTCGTCCCAGTAAAAGGCTAAAAATAGCACTTAAACTTTTTAATATCAAATATATTAACGCACTATTTTTATCTTTTTCTTTTACTGCTAGCCGTTTTCTGATGGCGCTCCTTGTCGAAATTTTCGACAGCGGGAATGAATAGTTTTTAAGATTTCGTTAATGGCTAATAATATTTTTGTCATAGTTACTCAAAAATCTTCTCTAATTTAGTCAGAATAAATGATATTTTAGTCAGTTGAAAAATTAAAAGTGTTCGTTTACGATTAGAAAAAATAATAAAATAAGGAGGTACA
>JAFYNC010000186.1 GCA_017549905.1 Clostridia bacterium
ATATAAAAATCTCCGTAATTCCATACGCACTTGGCGTTGGTTGTTGCTGTTCCGCCATAATAATAAGATGTTGTCGATTCAATCACTTTCCCTTTGTCGTTATATATTGTTCCATCTTCTAAAATGTTTCCGTTGTTATCATATTCGATTAAAGTGGAGTATTCATTGTTGTTATCTTTGCCTCGAACCAGTATAAGTTGTTTGTTGTCGTTATATTCAAAAAATGTTTCTGTTCTTGAAGAGTTTGTCGCATATTCGATTTTGTTATTGTTGCCTTCTTTATCATAAATGAAATCGGCGGTATATATAATTTTTTCGGTATCTTTATAGTAACCAGTAACTTTTAATAGTTTATTGTTATCGTCATATATCAGTGTTTCGTGATAAGGTTGGTAGTTGACCAAATAAGCATTTTTCAACAAATGATTAACAACTTTCTTTTGAATTTTATGAATAGGAACTGTAGTTGCATCAATTTCAATTATGTTACCTTTTTTGTCATAAAAATAATTGATAGTATATGGTCCGACCTCGTTGCCTAAATTATCATCAGGAACAACTATTGTTTTACTTAAGAGAACATCTTTAATTACAATAAATTTATTTTTTAATTCTTCAGCAAGTTTTTTGTCTTTTATATCATCAATTTTCTTATATGCTTCTTCGTACTTTGCGGAAGCAATTAAATCAAGTACGTCATTATAATTTTTATCTATTGTGACATTTTCCGTTTCTTTTGTTGAATCAGTTAAATTTTCGTTTTGGCTACATGCAGTTAAACAAAATAACATACATATTATTAAAAGCGTTGCAGCTATTTTTTTCATTTTTATCCTCTCCTTAATTTTCTTTATTATATCATAATCAATTCAAAAAGTAAACATTATCAGTATAAAACTCCTTTGTTGACAGATAATAGAAATATCGTTACAAAAGTTCCCAAAGTGAATCAAAATCAAAAAAGGAACTTTAGGTTTTCAATTATCTAAACAAAGGAGAATTTATATATGAAAGCAACTGGAATTGTGAGAAGAATTGACGACCTTGGTCGTGTTGTTATACCCAAGGAAATCAGAAGAACAATGCGCATCCGTGAGGGAGACCCGCTTGAAATCTACACGGGCATTGGCGGGGAGGTTGTGTTTAAAAAATATTCGCCGATAGGCGAGCTTTCGGAGTTTGTGGGGCAATATGCCGAGGCGATTGCGAAAAACACCAAATTTCCCGTTGTTATCTGCGACCGCGACCATTGTGTTGCGGCGGCGGGTATTTCCAAAAAAGAGGTTTTGGAAAGGCGCATTACATCATCGCTTGAAGATGCTATGGAGCAAAGGCGCACTGTGAATTTTGAGGGCAACAAAGGCTTTGAGGCGCTTGAGGGAATTAAGCGCGAGGTAAAGGTTGGAGTGCCGATTATCAATGCCGGTGATGTTAGCGGAGCGGTTGTGCTAATGGCTGACGAAACAGGCGCCGAAGCCGACGACAGCGACATAAAATTGGTAACGGTTGCGGCAGATTTTTTAGGTCGTCAAATGGAATAAACTTTTGAGAGGGTTTGACCCTCTCTTTTTTATCTAAATGTATTGTTATTTCAAAAAAAATGTGGTAAAATAACAATAGAATGGGATAATTTGGACCTCGTATAACAACGAAACAGGTGTGATTTTTAAAATGGAAAACTTTATCAGAAGAACAAAAATTGTATGCACAATAGGCCCTGCCTGTTCAGATGAAGAAACAATAACAAAAATGTGTCTTGCGGGAATGAATGTTGCCCGACTCAATTTTTCACATAATACACACGATGACCACGCAAAAAGAATTGCTACTATTAAAAATGTGCGCGAAAAGTTAGGTCTTCCAATCGCAATTTTACTTGATACAAAAGGTCCTGAATACCGTATTAAAACCTTTAAAGACGGCAAGATTTTCTTAAACGAGGGCGACATTTTCACCTTTACTGCCGATGAAATTGAAGGCGATGAAAGAGGAGTTTCGGTCAATTATAAAAACATGCCCAATGAAATGTCTGTTGGCGATACAATTTTGCTTAATAACGGGCTTTTGACTTTTGAGGTTATTGAAACTACTGAAACTGATGTTAAATGCAAAGTGATAATCGGTGGCGAACTTTCTAACCGAAAAAGCATGAGTTTTCCGAATAAAACTTTAAAACAGGTATATTTAAGTGAACAGGATAAGCAGGATATTTTGTTTGGACTTGAACACGATGTGGATTTCCTTGCTTGTTCATTTGTTTCCTGTCGTCAAGACTTAATAGATGTTAAAAATTTCCTTAAAGAAAACGGAAATACAGATATTGATATTATTGCTAAAATCGAAAACCGTTCAGGTGTTGATAATATTGAAGAAATCTGCGAGGAATGTGACGGAATAATGATTGCCCGCGGTGATATGGGTGTTGAAATTCCGTTTGAGGAGTTGCCGCAGATTCAGAAAAAACTTATAACAAAATGCCGTTTGCTTGGCAAACGTGTTATTACAGCAACCGAAATGCTTGAATCAATGATTCAAAACGCGCGTCCTACCAGAGCTGAAATTTCTGACGTTGCAAACGCGGTTTATGACGGCACAAGCGCTATTATGCTATCGGGTGAGACCGCCGCAGGCAAATACCCTGTGAAATCGGTTGAAACAATGGCAAGAATAGCCGTAAGCACCGAGCAGAATATACACTATGCAAAGCGATTTTTAAACCGCGATTTTAAAATTAAAAATACTGTTGATGCAATATCTCACGCAACCTGCGGAATGGCTATAGATATTGACGCAAAGGCTATTGCAGTTTGCTCACTTTCGGGTATGACTGCCCGAATGGTATCTCGCTTCAGACCCCACGTTACCATTATCGGTGTTACAACCGATGAAAAAACATGGAGAGAATTGGCGCTTTCGTGGGGCGTAGTTCCTGTGATGTGTGAGAATTTCAACTCGACCGATGTACTTTTCTATACCGCCGCAAATCTCACAAAAGAAGCGTTAGGACTCGAAAAGGGCGACAAAATAGTTCTTACGGGCGGTGTTACTAACGGAAAATCGGGCAACACAAACCTTATAAAAGTAGAAACTCTTTAATCATAATTTTGCATTTTAATAGGTGGTGACATTTTGTCTAAAAATAAATATACGACCTTGTTATCAAACACTTTGCTTATAAGTATGGGTACATTTGGTTCAAAACTGCTTGTATTTTTGATGGTAAGGTTTTACACGGGGTATCTTACTCCGTCTGATTACAGTACGGCAGACCTTATAACCCAAACTGCAAATTTGCTTTTTCCTATAATATCTTTAGGCATAACCGAGGGTGTATTCCGTTTTGCAATGGATAAAAGTTCAAATAGAAAAAGTGTCTTTACCTTTGGATTTTTGAGCATAACAGTGGGTGCGGTGCTATTTTTTGCATTAACCCCGATACTTAAGCTTTTCGAAGATTTTACAGGCTTTATATGGCTTATTGTGGTTTACACGTTAGCCGCCTGTTATCACGCTCTTTGTTCGCAATACATAAGAGCAATCGGCAAAACAGCGCTTTTTGCGATACAGGGAATTATTAACACAATGCTTGTTATTGTGCTTAATATCCTGTTTCTCGCGGTGTTCGATATTGGTGTTACTGGTTATGTTCTTTCGGTTGTAGTTGCAGATACATTATGCGCGCTGTTTTTGTTTGTAAAAGAAAAACTTTGGCGTATGCTTACAATAAAACCCGACAAATCCGTACTACTGCCAATGCTTAAATACAGCATACCGCTTATTCCAACAACGGTTTTTTGGTGGATTACCAGTGTGTCGGATAGATATATGGTAAACGAAATGATAAGCAGTAGCGCTAACGGAATTTATACAGTATCTTATAAATTACCGACATTGTTAACATTAGTTTCAAGCATATTTATGCAAGCGTGGCAGTTTTCTGCCGTTACAGAGGATAACGGAAACAAAGAGGAACATTCTCTGTTTTACAGTAAGGTGTGGTCTTCTTTCCAGGCTGTTATGTTTTTGGCAGGCGCTGCGGTTATAGCCTTTGCAAAGCCTGTTATAAGGCTTCTTACGGCAGAGGATTATTACAGTGCTTGGATTTATGTGCCTTTACTTGCGGTTTCTATGGTTTATACCGCTTTTGCTTCGTTTACTGGAACGGTTTATGTTGTAACTAAAAAAAGTGTTAACTCATTTGTAACTGCCTTTTTGGGAGCGGCAATTAATATTGTTCTTAATTTCTTGTTAATACCGTCCGCCTTAGGCGTTCAGGGCGCGGCTATTGCAACCGTTTCAAGTTATTTCATTGTGTTTATAATAAGAGCGTTAAACTCTCAAAAATATATTAAATATAAGCTTTATGGTTGGCATATTGCGCTAAATACCATCATAATTTTTACTCAGGCGACAGTAATGATACTTGAAATTAAATATTGGATTTTAATTCAAACGGTATGTATTATAATGCTTTTAGCTTTCAACCTTAATTTTTTCATAGGTTTTGCAGAAAAAATATTTTCTTCTTTTTTTAGGAGGAACAAAAGATGATAAATTTTTTATTTGGCACCGTTTTCGGTAAGGTGCTCACAACATTTTTAATTTCAATGGTGCCTATAATTGAACTTCGCGGCGCTATTCCGTGGGCTACAGGAATGGGACTTTCACCTGCTATTGCAATACCGGTTGCAATGATAGGAAATATTTTGCCTATCCCGTTTATTATTTTGTTTATCAAAAAGATTTTTGCTTGGATGAGGAAGATTAGCCCAAAGCTTAATAAAGTGGTAGATAAAATGGAAGCCAAGGCAGAGAAGAACAAGGAAAAGGTTTTAAAATATGCTTTTTGGGGTTTGGTATTGTTTGTTGCAATTCCTTTGCCCGGCACAGGCGGTTGGACAGGAGCACTTGTTGCAGCTATGCTCGATATGCCGCTTAAAAAGGCTTTTCCAAGTATTCTGCTCGGCATTTTGGGAGCGGGAATTATTGTGGCTTTTGTAAGCTATGGTGCGGCGGCACTGTTTTTCTGAAAATACACCTTTTAAATTGACAAAAAATAGGTGATGTGATAAAATATCTACTGAAGTAGTATTGATTTACAGGAGTATTCTTATGGGAAAGGTTTTTGCAACCGTATCTGGTAAAGGCGGTGTGGGCAAATCCTCTGTTACGGCAGGGCTTGGAATTGCACTTGCGCAAAAGGGCAAACGTGTTCTGCTTGTTGATATGGATGAGGGGCTCAGATGTCTTGACCTCTTATTAGGTGTGGATAAAACAGCGGTTTTTGATTTGTCGGATATTCTTTCGGGCAAAGCAATAGAAGATGCGGTTTATCCTTGCGCTTATAAAGAGGGGCTGTTTTTAGTGCCTGCCCCCGCAAAAACAGGACTTATTGTTAACGATGCTCTAAGAAGTTTTGCTACTTCTGTTAAAGGTATGTTTGATATTGTGATTTTCGATTTTCCTGCGGGAATAAACGAGGAACAGTATTTATCGTTACCTGAGGACACCTTGTTTTTAACCGTTGCGATTCCCGATCCTGTGTCGGTAAGGGATGCCGCGGCTATAAGCGATGTTCTTTATTCCAAAAATCTTGAAGCAAGACTTATTATTAATCGCTTTAAGTATAAGCTAAAACGAAAATTGCGTTTTAAAAATGTGGACGAAATAATTGATACCGCAACTTTAAGACTTATCGGAATAGTTCCCGAAAGTGATGAAATTGCTCTTTTTTCGCTCAAGAAAAAGCTTCCTAAAAGAAGCAGAGCATTTAAGGCTTTTTCGAGAATTACCGATAGATTAGAGGGCGTGGGCAAACCTTTGCCAAAGGCAAAAAAGATATGAAAGGAAAAGGAATATGACAATAGCATTAATAGCACATGACGCTAAAAAAGAATTGATGGTACAGTTCTGCATCGCATATTGCGGAATTATGTCAAAATATAATCTTGTGGCAACTGGTTCTACAGCTAAGACTGTTTCTGAGGCTACAGGTCTTGAAATTACAGGCTTTTTAAGCGGTTCTCAGGGCGGAGCACAGCAGATTGCTTCAAGAATAGGTTGCGATGAAATCGATCTCTTGTTACTTTTCAGAGATCCGTTAAATCCAAGACCTAATGATCCTGATGAAAGTGCGCTTTTGCGTCTTTGCGATGTTCACAATATTCCTGTTGCTACTAATATAGCTACTGCAGAGGTTTTAATTCATGGTCTTGAGCGCGGAGATCTTGATTGGCGCGAAATAGTTAAAAAAGGATAGATATTAAAAATGGCAGAAATTAACCGTGCCGTAAAGGGCACTAACGATATTTTACCCGCCGATAGCCATAATTGGCAGTTTGTTGAAGGGAAAATGCTTGAAGTGGCTGCGCTTTACGGATTTAAAGAAATTCGTGTGCCCGTTTTCGAGCATACCGAGGTTTTTTTGCGCAGTGTTGGCGATACTACAGATGTTGTGCAAAAGGAAATGTACACCTTTGATGACAAGGGCGGACGTTCTATAACATTACGCCCCGAGCTTACTGCGGGTGTTATAAGAAGCGCAATAGAAAACGGACTTGTAAACGGTGCATTACCTGTAAAGGTTTGTTATATCGGCGGCTGTTACCGCTATGAAAAACCACAGGCCGGCAGACTTAGAGAGTTCCACCAGTTTGGTGTTGAATGTATAGGCGCGGCATCTCCCAATGCTGATGCAGAGGTTATAGCTTTAGCTCGTCAGGTTTTAAGAAGTGTTGGAATAGAGAAAATTTCTTTGGAAATTAACTCTATCGGTTGTCCCGAATGCAGAAAAGAATATCACAAGGCTTTGAAAGAGTATTTCAGCGCAAACATTGAGGCTCTTTGCGGAACTTGCAAAGATAGACTTGAGCGCAATCCGATGAGAATACTTGACTGTAAGTCGCCTATATGCTCTGAAATAGCGGCAAAAGCGCCTGTTGTGCTTGATTATCTTTGTGATGACTGTCGTGAACATTTCGAGCAGGTTAAGGCACACCTTAATGCACAAAACATAGAGTTTACGGTAAATCCTCACATCGTAAGAGGTCTTGATTATTACACAAGAACTGTTTTTGAATTTGTGTCGGGCGATATCGGTGCGCAGTCAACTGTTTGCGGCGGCGGCAGATATGACGGACTGATTTCTCAAATGGGCGGTCCTAAAACTGCTTCGCTAGGATTTGGAATGGGTATAGAGCGCTTGATGCTTGTGCTTGAAAATCAAAAAGCAGAACTGCCCGAGGCTCCAAAAACCGACCTTTATATTGCAACAATGGGAGAAAAAGCTGCCATTAAAGCAACGGCTCTTTGCGCTGCCTTGAGGGATGAAGGCTATAAAGCTGAAACTGATATTTGCGGCAGAGGTCTTAAGGCCCAAATGAAATATGCAGATAAGATAGGCGCAAAATTCACCTTGGTATTAGGTGACTATGAAATAGAAAATGGTAACGGTAAGCTTAAAGATATGACAGAAGGCACAGTTACCGATATTAAAATAGATGAGGTTGTTGAAGAATTAGGCGAGGCCATAAGACTTCAAATATTCAAAAATATAGCCGAAATAATGTAAAAGAGGTTACTTTTAATATGTTACTTGATAGAATGAACGGCGTAAAGCGTACCGATTATTGCGGCACTCTTTACAGAGAAAGCGAGGGCAAGCAGGTAACTGTTTGCGGTTGGGTTCAAAGACAACGAGATTTAGGTGGTCTTATATTCGTTGATTTAAGGGACAGAACAGGTATTGTTCAGTTAGCTTTTGATGATGCTACCGAAAAGAGCGTTTTTGAAAAGGCAACAACCCTCAGAAGCGAATTTGTTGTAATGGCAAGCGGAAAGGTAAGAGTTCGTTCTGCTATTAATACTGAAATTCCAACAGGCGAAATTGAAATAGAGGTAGAAGACCTTAAAATCTTAGGCGTATCCGAAACACCACCTTTTGAAATTCTTAATGATTCTAATGCCAATGAAGAATTAAGACTTCGTTACAGATATCTTGACCTTCGCCGTCCCGATATACAGAATAATATTTTAATGCGCCATAAGATAGTTAAGGTGACAAGAGATTATTTTGATGAAAATGGATTTATTGAAATAGAAACTCCAACACTTATCAAATCTACACCTGAGGGAGCAAGAGATTATCTTGTTCCGTCGCGTATTAAAAAAGGAAGCTTTTTTGCACTTCCTCAGTCACCTCAGCTTTATAAGCAGTTGCTTATGCTTTCGGGATTTGACCGGTATATGCAGATAGCTCGTTGCTATCGTGATGAGGACCTGCGTGCCGACCGTCAGCCTGAGTTTACACAGATTGACCTTGAAATGTCATTTGTAGAGCCTGAAGATGTTTATAGCATTGCAGAGGGTTATATTAAGCGTTTGTTTAAGGAAATTCTTGATGTTGATATTCCAACTCCGCTACCAAGACTTAAGTTTACCGATGCTATGAATGATTACGGCTCGGACAAGCCTGATACTCGCTTTGATATGAAGATTAAGGACTTGTCGGATATAGTTGAGAATTGTGGTTTCGGTGTGTTTAGCGATACTGTTAAAAACGGTGGCACAGTTCGAGCAATTACTGCAAAAAATGCGGCAGGCGTTTACACAAGAAAAGAAATTGATAAGCTTACCGAAGAAGCAAAGGGAATAGGTGCTAAGGGACTTGCATTTATTCGCTGGAGTGAAGATGCGCCAAGTTGTTCTTTCGCTAAGTTTATGACCGAAGAAGAAATGGCTGCAATATATGAACGCACAGGTGCCGAAAAGGGTGATGTTGTGCTTATTGTGGCAGACAGAAAGAATATTGCGCTTTCTGTTTTAGGTGCTTTGCGACTTACTGTTGCTAAAAAACTTGATATAATTCCAAATAAGTTCAATTTCCTTTGGATTACTGAATTCCCATTCTTTGAATATAACGAAGAAACAGGAAACTTTGATGCTATGCATCATCCGTTCACTTCGCCGCTTGATGAGTGTGTAGAATATCTTGAAACTGCGCCCGAAAAGGTATTTGCTAAGGCTTATGACTTGGTTCTTAACGGTGTTGAGCTTTCAAGTGGTTCTATTAGAATTACCGACCCTGTATTGCAGGGTAAAATGTTTAAGGCGTTGGGCCTTTCTGATGAGGAAGCGCACGAAAAATTCGGTTTCCTTACAGATGCGTTTAAGTTTGGCGCTCCTCCTCACGGCGGAATGGGCATTGGTCTTGATAGACTTGTAATGCTTATGTGTGGCAGAGATACACTTCGTGATGTTATTGCATTCCCGAAGGTATCAAATTCGAGTGAGCTTATGTCAGGAGCACCCGCACAGGTTGATGAGGTACAGCTTACAGACCTTTCAATCGCTGTTATAAAGGATAAAGAATAAAAAACTTGACAATAAAATCATTTAGTTGTATTATTGTTTGGTAAAATGTTGAGAAGGACAGTAGCTTTTCTAAAGTCTTTTAAGAGAATGCGGGTCGTCGGCTGTAAACCTGCTAAAGCCTTGAAAAGTGAAAACCACCTTTGAGTGCTGTGGGTAGCAACACAGACGTAGAACCTGCGTTAAGGGTAAAAAGTGTTTGGTTATACCAAGAAAACGGGTGGAACCGCGGAGATTTTAATACTTCGTCCCGAAAGACTATGTCTTTCAGGACGGAGTTTATTTTTTTGGAGGAGAAAATATGATTAAGGTTACATTAAAAGGCGATGTTGTAAAAGAATTCCAGTCGGGAATTACTGCTTATGAGGTTGCAAAGGAAATTAGTATGGGCTTAGCAAAGGCTGCCTGTGCGGTTCGTATTGACGGCGAAAATGCCGACCTCAGAACACCTCTTACAAAGGATTGCAATTTAGAAATACTTACATTTGAAGATGATTACGGCAAGTGGACTTTCCGCCACACAGCATCTCATATTTTGGCTCAGGCTGTAAAGCGCTTGTTTCCTGAAACAAAGTTTGCAATAGGTCCAGCGGTTGATGACGGATTTTATTATGATTTTGATGTAAAAGAAAGCTTCACTCCCGAAGATTTGGTTAAAATTGAAGCCGAAATGAAAAATATTGTGAAAGAAAATTTACCACTTGAAAGATTCGCAATGTCAAGGGACGAGGCTATTGAATATTTTAAAGGTAAAGATGAGCCTTATAAGGTTGAGCTTGCAGAGGGAATAGCAGTGGGTGAAGAAATTTCTTTTTATTCACAGGGCGATTTCACCGACCTTTGCGCAGGCGCACACCTTATGAGCACAGGTCTTGTAAAGGCATTTAAACTCACATCTGCTACAGGCGCTTATTGGCGCGGTGACTCTTCAAAGAAAATGCTTTGTCGTGTTTATGGAACTGCTTTTCCAAAGGCAAGCGAGTTAGAAGCACACCTTACTATGCTCGAAGAGGCTAAA
>JAFYNC010000187.1 GCA_017549905.1 Clostridia bacterium
AATTGCACTAAATCGCAAAGCATTTCAGCAGAGGACTGATAACGTCTCTCAGGGGTCTTTTGCATAGCGTGCATAGTAATCTGTTCAAGACCCAAAGGAATTGAGCCATTAATTTCGGTTGGAAGCTGTGGGTCGCGCTGAAGCTGCATTAAAGCAACCGATACTGCGCTGTCTGCCTGAAAAGTAAGTTTGCCTGTAAGCATTTCATAAAGCATAACACCAACAGAATAAACATCTGCCTTTTCATCGGTCTTTTCGCCTCTCGCCTGTTCAGGACTGATATAATGAACAGAGCCTATGGCTTTATCGGTTATTGTTCTTTGGTCACTACGTGCAAAACGTGCAATACCAAAATCGGTAACCTTAATTGTACCGTCAGCCAAGACCATAATATTCTGAGGCTTTACATCGCGGTGAACGATACCCTTATCGTGCGCGTGTTGAAGTCCTTTTAAAATTTGCAAAGTGAAATGCACTGCATCTTTCCAGCGCAGACTGCCTTCCTGTTCAATATATTCCTTAAGGGTTATACCCTCAATATATTCCATTACAATATACTGAATAAGGTCGCCAAAGCTTACATCGTAGACATTAACGATATTAGGATGCGAAAGCATTGCAATCGCCTTTGATTCGTTTTTAAATCTACGTAAAAATTCTTCATTAGAGGTGAATTCCTCCTTAAGAATTTTAACAGCAACTGTTCTGTTTTCCTGATTATCACGTGCCTTATAAACTACGGCCATACCGCCTACACCGATAATCTCCTGAATTTCATAACGTCCGTCAATACGTTTGCCAACAAATCTATCCATAATATCTTCCTTTCTACTTTACCAATAGTAAAACAGTAATGTTATCGCCGCCGCCTGCTTTATTCGCAGCATCTACAAGCTTTTGAGCAACTTCGGCCCCCGATTTTTGAATTATTTCAAAAATATCTTGCTCAACAACATAATTACTAAGTCCATCAGTACACAAGAGAATAGCCTCATTGTCCTTTAGTTCTACATCTGTTATATCAATTATAACATTTTCTTCTGCTCCGAGCGCACGTGTAATAATATTCTTTCTTGGGTGAACCTTTGCATCCTCGGCAGTGATTTTTCCGCTTTCAATAAGCGACTGTACAACCGAATGGTCGCGTGTTAACTGGGTTAAACCATCGCTCACAAGATAGGCTCTGCTATCACCCACATGCGCTATTATTACCCTGTCATTTTGAACAACCGCTATTACTGCGGTTGTGCCCATTCCTTTAAGCTCGGGATTTTTAAGTGCCATATCGTAAATTTCAATATTTGCACTCTCACAAGCACTTTTAAGCATTTTTTCTATATCCACATCGTCCATTGCGAGTCTGTATGAACGCAGAATATAATCAGAAATTGTTTTTACCGCAATTTCACTCGCAATATTTCCTGCATTTGCGCCGCCCATGCCATCACACACGATAGCGAAAACTGCATTGTTTTCAATTTCTGCCGCAAAAAACGCATCCTGATTGCTGTTTCTGCCCTTACCAATATCGGATTTACTGTAAATCTGCACCATCTATCCCTCCTTTTCTTCTAAGCTGTCCGCAAGAGGCTTCAATATCTGCTCCCAATGTTCTTCTCACTGTTGCGTTGAGGCCTTTGCTAATAAGTAGCTTCTGAAATTTAAGAATTTTATTTTTATCCGGCTTTCTAAAGGTATTTTCCTTAACCGGATTTGCAGGTATAAGATTTATATGACACATTATGCCTTTAAGTCTTTTTGCCAACTCATCGGCACATTGTTCGCTATCATTAACGCCCTCTATCAGAGCGTATTCAAAAGAAATTCTGCGGGTTGTAACCTTCTGATATTCACGACACGCCTTAAGCAACGCGTCAATATTCCACTTTTTATTAACCTTCATCATAGAATCTCTTATCTTATCATTCGGCGCGTGAAGTGAAATTGAAAGGGTTATCGGTAAATTATATTCCTTTAATTTTTCTATTCCGCTCACCACACCTGAGGTTGAAAGTGAAATATGCCTAAGGCCAATGCTAAGACCTTTTTCATATGAAACAAGCTGCAAAAACCTTATTGAATTCTCAAAATTATCAAGTGGCTCGCCCATTCCCATCATAACAACATTGGAAATTCTAACCCCGTTATCACGTGAAGCCACCATTATTTGCGATAACATTTCAGATGCCGTAAGGTTTCTTGACAGTCCTAAAAGACCCGATGCACAAAAACTGCACCCCATTCTGCAACCAACCTGAGTAGAAATACAAACCGTATAACCGTGCTCATATTTCATAAACACCGATTCAATATATTCGCCATCGCAAAGCTCAAATAAATATTTAACTGTTCCGTCTATTTTCGACTCAAACCTACGGGCAATTTTAACCGTTGCTATATAACAGGTTTCTTTAAGACTTTCTCTAAGCTTTTTTGAAATATTGGTCATTTCATCAAAGCTTTCCACTCCCGACTGAAGCCAATCAAAAATCTGAACTGCTCTGAAACGAGGCTCACCCATACTACTAAGCAGTTCCTCAATTTCAGCTATTGTCATAGATTTAATATCGGTTTTATTCAAAGGCTTGCCTCCTTTTTACTCTTTTTCGAGTAAAGCATAATAAAAACCGTCTGTTTTATCTATATGCGGCATAAGCGTTTTTTCGGTCACTTTTTTAAAACAGTTATGCTCATTTAAAAAGCGATTCACAATATCCTCGTTTTCTGCACGTCTTAAAGTGCAGGTAGAATATAAAATTTTTCCACCGCTTTTAAGATATTTTACCGCGTTACATAAAATCTTGTACTGAATTTCACAAAGCTCTGTAAAATCGTTTTCAGTTTTATATTTTATATCAGGCTTACGCCTTATAACGCCAAGTCCCGAGCAGGGAACATCACACAAAACAACATCAAACTCGCCTAAAGCCTCATTAAAAATTTCAGCATCACTCACAATAGGCTTAATAATATTAATTCCAAGCCTTTTTGCGCCATCATCAATAAGACCTACCCTGTGCTCATAAAGGTCACAGGCAATAATTTCACCATTATTCTCCATAAGTTCTGCCATTGTAAAGGTCTTGCCGCCGGGAGCTGCACATATATCAAGCACACGCTCATTAGGTTTTGGGCAAAGAACAGAAATTGCTTTTTGACTTGCAAGGTCCTGAACGTGAAATAAACCTTGCTTGTACAACTCATTATTTGCTAAATCAAAGCCTTTTTCTAAAATTAAAGAATTTAGAAAAACTGTATCATCAGATTTTGTTCCTAATTTTTCTTTTAATTCATCAGTATTGGTTTTTAGCGTATTAACTCTGAGTGTTACAGGAGCAAATTTTAAACTTTCTTCTAAAAGCTTTATTGCAGTTTCCTTACCATAATCACACACAAAGCTTTCAACTATCCACTCGGGTGCTGAAAAACGAAGGCTTAAATCCTTAATACTTTCACCTTGAGGGATAAGGTTTTCTGTCCTTAAAACACTTCGCAAAACTGCATTTACAAAGCCTGCATTTCTGTTTTCCTTTGATTTTTTTATAAGCTTTACAGCCTCATTAACCGCCGCGCTTTCAGGCACCTTATCCATAAACATTATTTGATAAAGCGCAGTTCTTAAGACACAAAGTGTAAACGGTGCGGTTTTTTTAATAGGTGTTTTCATAAACTTAGAAAGTACAAAGTCGAGTGTGATTTTTCTATCTAACACCCCATAAACCAAAGCAGACACAAATGCCTTGCCCTCATTATTCAAATCTGTATCCTTAAAGAATGAGGCTAAGGTTAAATTTGAATAAGCATTATCATTTTCTATTTTTAAAAGTATAGATACTGCAAGCTTTCTTTGGTTAGTCATTATTTTCTCCGATAACTGTGCCTATTTCTATTTTTTTGCCGCACAAAAACTGTTTTGCGGTCATAGGCTTTGAGCCTTCAGGACTAATCTCTACAAGCTCAACCGATGTGCCGTCCTTACAGGAGATTACAAGCCTTTCACTGTTTTCTATAACAGTTGAGGGCTTAACATTGGTTTTTGCACTTTCTTTTGCAGAAATAACCTTAACCCGCTTATTATCGAGAAAGAAAAATGCGCAAGGCCAGGAATAATAGCCTCTTATAGCACAACAAATTTCCTTTGCGGTTTTATTTTTAAAATCAAGCAAAGCCATTTCCTTTTTTATAATCGGGGCATAAGTTGCCTTGCTTTCGTCTTGTTTTTTAGGTGTGATTTCACCTTTTTTCAGTTTATCAAGTGTAGATACCATTAAATCTGCGCTGATTACAGATAACCTGTCAAATAGCTGTTCGGCGGTTTCATCTTCACCGATTAAAACTTCGGTCTGTTCAAGAATATCGCCTGTATCCATACCTTTATCCATAAACATTGTGGTAACACCTGTTTTGGTTTCACCGCAAACTATACTCCACTGTATAGGTGATGCACCTCTGTATTCGGGCAGTAACGAAGCGTGACCGTTAACACAGGCAAATTTAGGAACATTGAGCACCGATTCGGGCAAAAGTTTTCCGTATGCCACAACAACAATAAAATCGGGTTCAAAGCTCTTTATAAGCTCTACTGTTTCCTCATTTTTTAAGGTTTCAGGCTGAAAAACAGGTATATTATGCTCTAAAGCGCACACCTTTACGGGCGGTGGTGTCAAAATATGCTTTCTCCCCACCGGTTTATCAGGCTGTGCGAAAACAGCCGAAACCTCGTGCCCTGCTTCTATTAATTTTTCAAGGGTTTTAACCGCGTAATCGGGTGTGCCCATAAAAACTATTTTCATTTTTTATCAACTCTATCAATATAAAGTACGCCGTCAAGATGGTCTATTTCGTGGCAAAAAGCTCTTGCCTTAAAGCCCTCGGCAGAAATTACTATGTTTTCGCCCTTTCTGTTTTGAGCGCGAACAGTAACCGACATAGGTCTTGTTACATCTTCAAATCTTTCGGGTATTGAAAGACACCCCTCACTGCCTGTCTGACTACCGCTTTTTTCAACTATTACAGGGTTTATAAGCTCTATTAACCCATCACCAACATCTACAACGCAAAAGCGCCTTAAAACACCAACCTGAGGTGCAGCAAGACCCACACCCTCTGCCTTATACATTGTTTCTGCCATATCGTCAAGAATAGTTGCAAGTTTATCGTCAAAGGTAAGCTGTGTTCGGCACACCTTTCTTAAAACATCGTCGCCTATTTTAACTATATTTCTGATAGCCATTTTTTCCTCCTAAATTAAGGTGGCAGGATTAAAGTCCACCCAAACCGACGCATCGCCCTGCGCCTTTATATCTAATGCTTTTTTAAGCATTTCTCTAAACTCTTTATTGTTTTTACATTTAATTATCATTCTGTATCTATATCGGTTATTAACCTTTGCAATAGCCGATGGCGACGGCCCCAAAATTATAACCTTAATACCGCTATAATCTTTTTCAATCAGAGCCTTTATATTATTAAACACGTTGTTAATCAGATTTTCGGCAAAACCGCGGTTTTGCGACTGTGAAGAAATAAGACAAATATCGCAAAAAGGTGGATAAACGGTTAGTCTTCTTGTTAATATTTCTTCACTGTAGAATGTGTCATAATCCTGATTTTTTGCGTGTTCTATTATATTACTGTCGGGATTAGAGGTCTGTATTATTGCCTTACCCCTAACGCTTCCTCTTCCCGCTCTGCCAACTACCTGTGTCAGTAGCGAAAAGGTACGTTCAAAGCTTCTGTAATCCTCACTGTAAGAAGCGCTGTCCGCTCCCAGAACACCTACTAAGGTAACATTAGGAAAATCAAGTCCCTTTGCAACCATTTGTGTTCCAAGTAAGATATCATATTCTCCGTTTGCAAATGCAGACAGATAACTTTGATATGAATCCTTTGTCATTGTGCTGTCAGCATCGAGTCTTAAAACACGAGCATCGGGGAAAAGCAACTTTAACTCTTCCTCTGCCCTTTGAGTGCCTATGCCCGAAAATTTCATATTTTCACTGCCGCACTCAGAGCAAACACTATCATTTATCTTAGAATATCCGCAATAGTGACACATCAGTCTGTTGTTCGCAGAATGATATGTAAGCGAAATATTGCAATTAGGGCAAGACTCAACATTTGAACAAACAGGACAGGAAATATATGTGTTATGTCCCCTACGGTTAAGTAACAGTATTGCTTGTTTTTTAGCCTTTAGAGTTTCCTTTAATTCTTCATAAAGCAATACCGACAAGGGAGATTTATTGCCATTTGCAAGTTCTTCTCTCATATCAACGGTATAAACCTCAGGCAAAACTGCGTTTCCGTATCGCGAAGAAAGTTTGTAAAGAGAATATTTACCCTCTTTAGCCTTAGTAAAACTTTCTACCGACGGTGTTGCAGAAGCTAAGCACAAAAGGCCTTTGCTCTCAGCAATTCTGAATTTTGCCAAATCTCTTGTATGAAAACGCGGAGTTTTTTCAGATTTATAGGTATGCTCCTGTTCCTCATCAATAATAACAAGTCCCAAGTCATCAAATGGTGCAAAAATCGCACTGCGCGTGCCTATAGCTACAAGGGCTTTACCGTCTTTTATTCTTTGCCATTCATCCATTCGCTGACCGAGTGACAATGCGCTGTGAAAAACCGCAACCTTATCACCATAGCGAGATGTAAAAATAGAAATAAGCTGCGGTGTGAGAGCAATTTCGGGCACCATAACAATTACCCCTCT
>JAFYNC010000188.1 GCA_017549905.1 Clostridia bacterium
CAAAAAAGCAACAAAGCAATAAATGCTACGATAATATTGGCAAGCGGACCTGCAAGTGCCACAAGTGCCATATCTCGCTTAGGATTTCTGAGATTTCTACCATTTACCTGAACAGGCTTTGCCCATCCGAAGCCAAAAAGCAATATACACAACGCTCCGATATAATCGATATGCGCAAAGGGATTAAGCGACAGTCTGCCCTGAAACCTGGGAGTATCATCCCCTAACTTTACAGCCGCAAAACCATGCGCCCATTCGTGAACAGGCATAGTTAAGAAAATAACCACAAGCGAGGAAATTATATAAACAACCGCACCTGATATCCCTAAACTACCCGAAAGGATACTTCTAAGCAAAAGTAACACCTCTAAACATAATATATCAAATTAATTATATAACATTATTGACTTAAATACAAGAAAAATATACAACGATACTACAGCATAAAAAATGCTCTGCTTGAAGCAGAGCATTTTTTTACATTTTTTCTATTGTTTCCATTACATAATCGCCGAACTCAGAACAGGTAGCGCCATCGTTTCTGCCTGTAAGAGTAACCTTTTTCTCGGTTTCAGTGCAGATATTAAGTGCTTTATCAAGCTTATCTGCATATTCTGTAAATCCGATATGGCGAAGCAGCATTTCACTTGCTTTTAACATACTTGTGGGGTTAGCATACATTCCTCTGCCCTCTTCTATCATACGAGGAGCAGAACCGTGAATAGCCTCGAACATTGAATAAACATCACCGAGGTTTGCGCTTCCTGCTGTTCCCACGCCACCCTGAAGCTGAGCTGCTTCATCGGTGATAATATCGCCATAAAGATTAGGAAGAAGAATAACCTGGAACTTAGAGCGCATTCTTGGGTTTACAAGGTTTGCAGTCATAATATCAATATACCAATCCTCTGCCTCAATACCGGGGTAATCCTTTGCAACCTCGTGACAGATTTCAGAGAATTTACCGTCAGTCTTTTTCATAATATTAGCCTTTGTAACAATAGCAACATTGGTTTTTCCGTTGTTCTTAGCATATTCAAAAGCGGCACGTGCTATACGCTTTGTACCCTCGTTTGTGGTAACCTTGAAATCAAAAGCCAAGGTGTCGGGAATTTCAACACCGCGTGAGCCTAAAACGTATTCGCCCTCGGTATTCTCACGGAAGAAGGTCCAGTCAATATCCTCTTCAGGAACAGCAACAGGACGAACATTAGCATAAAGGTCAAGTTCACGACGCATTGCAACGTTAGCGCTTTCAAGTGTGCCGCCCTTAAGTGTTGTAGTAGGCGCTTTAAGAATTACGTTACAAGCCTTAATTTCTGCCAAAACATCATCAGGTATAGCCTTATTGTGAGCTATTCTGTTCTCAATAGTAAGACCCTCAATTGTGCGGATTTCAACCTTACCTGCTTCTATTTCTTTCTTAAGAATAAACTTTAAAACTCTTTCAGACTCTGCTGAAATAATAGGTCCAATACCGTCGCCACCGCAAACGCCAATGATAATTTTATCAAGTTTTTTATAATCAGTATAAGCCTTGTCAGCCTCCATCTTGCGCTGACGGGCAATCTGCTCTTCAAGAATTGTGCGGAATTGTTCGACCGCTTTATTTACATAATTTTCCATTTTAGTTTTCTCCATTCTTCTTTGTATATGAAAGCAGACCGCCTGCTTTAAGTATAGCCTTTTGTCTTTCGGTGAACACAGCAACAAGTGTTATTTCATCGCCTGTGGTTTCATTTTTAAGGATGATTTCGCCCTTATCCATACCCTCAAAAACATTGGTGAGAGTAAGCTTGTCGCCTTGGTTTAGCTTGTCATAATCCTCTGCATTTTTAAAGGTAAGCGGCATAATACCTGCATTTATAAGGTTTGCAACGTGAATACGGGCAAAACTTTTTGTAATAACCGCTCTGACACCTAAATACATAGGCACAAGCGCCGCATGCTCACGTGAAGAACCTTGACCGTAGTTACTGCCACCTACAATAATGCTCTTGCCGAGTGATTTTGCACGCTCGGGGAATGTTGTATCGCAAACACCGAAACAGAACTGTGACAAGTGAGGAATATTTGAACGATATGGAAGAATCTTGGCACCTGCAGGCATAATATGGTCGGTTGTAATATTATCCTCAACCTTAAGCGCTAATTCTGCACTTAAAGTATCCTCTTGTGGAAGTTCTTGTGGGAAAGGCTTAATATTAGGACCTCGAAGCACCTGTAAATCTGCAGCTTCTTGTTCACTCGCAGGTTCTATAACAGCGGTGTCATCAATAAGGAATTTTTCGGGCATTGTAATTTCGGGCATTGAGCCTAAAAGTCTTGGGTCGGTAATCTCACCTGTAAGAGCTGCCGCAACAGCAGTTTCGGGAGAAACCAAATAAACCTGACCGTCAGCAGTGCCGCTTCTTCCCAAGAAGTTACGGTTAAATGTTCTAAGCGACACACCCGCACTATTCGGTGAAAAGCCCATTCCGATACAAGGACCGCATGCACACTCAAGAAGTCTTGCGCCGCTAGCCAAAATATCGGTAAGTGCACCGCAGTCTGCGAGCATTTTAAGCACCTGTTTAGAACCTGGTGAAATTGAAAGGCTGACCATTGGGTCAATAACCTTGCCCTTAAGCAACGCTGCAACCTTTAGCATATCAAGCAATGAAGAGTTTGTACAAGAGCCTATACAAACCTGATCAACCTTAGTGCCCTTGAGTGACTCAACAGTCACAATATTATCAGGGCTGTGAGGACAAGCGATAAGCGGCTTTAACTCTGAAAGATTAATATCTATAACCTTATCATAAACTGCATCCTCATCACTCTTTAGCTCTACATAATCCTCACCTCTGCCTTCTGCTTCAAGGAAAGCTTTTGTGATTTCATCTGACGGGAAAATAGATGTAGTAGCGCCAAGCTCGGTACCCATATTTGTAATAGTAGCACGCTCAGGAACAGAGAGTGTTTTTATTCCCTCACCGCCCCATTCGATTATAGCGCCAACGCCACCCTTAACCGATAAAATTCTTAGAATTTCAAGGCTTATATCTTTAGCGGTCACAAAAGGATTGAGCTTTCCTGTAAGGTTAACCTTATACATTTTAGGCATTGTAATATAATAAGCGCCGCCACCCATTGCAACTGCAACATCAAGACCGCCGGCACCCATTGCAAGCATACCGATACCGCCGCCTGTTGGAGTGTGGCTGTCAGAGCCGATAAGTGTTTTGCCCGGCTTACCAAAACGCTCTAAATGAACCTGATGGCAAATACCATTACCGGGGCGTGAGAAATAAATACCGTGTTTTTTGCAAACCGACTGAATATATCTGTGGTCATCGGCATTCTCAAAGCCTGACTGCAATGTATTATGGTCTATGTAAGCCACACTGCGCTCGGTTTTTACTCGGTCAATACCCATAGTTTCAAACTCTAAATAAGCCATAGTGCCTGTAGCGTCCTGAGTTAAGGTCTGGTCTATTTTAAGAGCTACCTCGCTGCCAACTGTCATATCACCCGAAAGCATATGCGACTTAATAATTTTTTGTGCTATTGTTAAACCCATTTTAGTTTTCTCCTTTTATATGGTTATAGGCATTTTTCACATGTTCTTTAGCAAATTTTGAAGCAAGTGAAGCATCCTTGTTTGCTATTGCCTCAAAAATTTTTCTATGCTCTTCTACCGAAGCTGCCGCTCTGCTCTTGCTTTGCACCGCAGCCATACGGTATTTCTGAATTTTTTTATGAAGCGGTACTAAGGTGTCGTAAAAAGACATACTTCCGCTAAGCATATAAAGTGTACTATGGAACTTATTATCCATATACTTAATTCTCTCGGCATCCTGTTTAGAAAGATAAAATTCCTGAAGTTCTAAAGTTTCCTTAAGTTCATTAAGTTGTTCTTCTGTTCTGTTTTCTGCCGCAAGTGAAGCCACCATACACTCTAACTTCTCGCGAATAAGAAATATATCCTTTAAGTCCTTTTCAGTTATACCTATTACAACCGAGCCTTTACCTGATTCTTCAATTAAATGCTCCTGTTCAAGACGTCTTAAAGCCTCTCTTATAGGTGTACGGCTTACGCCTAATTCGCTTGACAATCTGCTCTCTGTCAGCACCTCTCCGCGTTGATACTTGCCACTTAAAATATCATTCTCAAGATGCGCAAAAACCTGATCTGCCAAGGATACTGTTTTATGCTCTATCATTTTAACTCTCCTTTAGAAAACTCTGCAATTTTGGCTTCAAGCTCACCGTTAGAAAGTGCAGTCTGTCTTCCGTCCTCATATTCCTTATCAACCCATTCCTTAAGGGCTATTACAAGTGGGTCTTTTTTATCCACCTGTTTTTCCTTAGGCAAACGATAAGTATTATTAATCCAATAAGCAATACCTGCAAGACCGCTTGTTTTACTAACCGTTACCGATGCCGGACGATTAAGTATTTTGTCTGTATTAAAGATATTGTAAATCTCTTCGTCTTTTAAAAGACCGTCGGCATGAATTCCCGCTCTTGTAACGTTGAAGTTTCTACCCACAAACGGTGTCATAGGCGGAATTTCGTATCCCATTTCAGACTTAAAGTAATCGGCAATTTCGGTTATAACCGAAGTGTCCATACCATCAAGTGAGCCTCTGAGCGAAGCGTATTCCATAATCATTGCCTCAAGCGGCACATTTCCTGTACGCTCGCCTATACCAAGCAATGAGCAGTTAACCGCACTCGCACCGTAAAGCCAAGCAGTAGAAGCATTAGAAACCGCCTTGTAGAAATCGTTATGACCATGCCATTCAAGCATTTCACTCGGAACATCTGAATAATGTTGCAATCCGTAAATTATACCAGGAACACTTCTTGGCAACGCAACCTCACTATAAGGTACGCCATAGCCCATTGTGTCACAAGCACGAATTCTAACAGGTATACCTGCTTGTTTTGACATCTTCATAAGTTCATTAACAAACGGTACTACAAAGCCGTAGAAATCGGCTCTTGTAATATCCTCTAAATGACATCGCGGCATAACGCCTGCCTCAAAAGCCTCTGCAACGGCAGAAAGATAAGAATCCATCGCTTGCTTTCTGGTCATTTTTAGCTTTTTAAATATATGATAGTCACTGCAAGAAACCAAAATACCTGTTTCTCTTATTCCCAAATCCTTAACAAGCTTAAAATCTTCTTTGCTTGCTCTTATCCAGGTTGTAATCTCTGGAAATTTAAGACCTAATTCCTGACATTTCTGCAAAGCTTCCCTATCCTTTTTGCTGTAAACGAAAAACTCAGTCTGACGGATAATTCCAAAAGGACCGCCAAGCTTTGACATAAGTTTATAAAGATGCACAATCTGATCAACAGTATAAGGTTCTACCGACTGCTGACCATCACGCAAGGAAGTATCAGTAATCCAAATTTCCTCGGGCATATTCATAGGTACTCTTCTATGGTTAAACGCTACCTTTGGTATATCGTCGTATGTATACAAATCTCTGTATAAGTTAGGTTCCTCTACATCCTGTAAAGAATACTTATACATTGATTGCTCCAACAAATTCGTTTTATTAGAAATTTCGAGCATTTTTATCACCTCTCGTATAATTGTATACAATTATACTTGTATTTCGCTAAAATGTCAATAAAAAAATTCTGCTGATAAAAAATCAACAGAATTTTTACTTTAACTCATCATTTAATCAATATGAATTGTTTCCCCCGATTTAACGCTATATAATTTACCGTCAACATCAAGCCAAACAGTTATAAGGGTAGGATTATAAATCATATGCCCATCTGCGCTATATCTAAGGCTTTTATAAGCCTGCACATAATCATATATTTCAATATTTGTAGCAAACCATAATTCTTCATTATTACCGAGTTTTTCGCAAATACTCTCTATTCGATCCCAGTTATTATCTCTATCAAATTCATAACTGTGTCCCCAAATATATAACAAGCGCGGAATACGCATTGCATGATAAGTTTTGGTTGAAATATCTAAATTCAAAAACTCATCTATATATTCCATGATTCTTGGATTATTATGGTGTGCCGAAGGCATCCAAGCATGAAAATCATCAGGCAACCTAAATGAATTATTGTCGTTACCGAGAGTTCTGGCATATGCAATATCCAATTCAGTAAGATATGCTTTTATCATTTCGTAATTACCAAAATTACCCATCGATCTTATTCCCGTATCAGGATATGCCATACCGCGAATAATTTGACCATGCTTTTTTTCAAGTTCAAGTCTGCAGTCAAGCACATCACGTATACCCTCAATAGCCCTAAGGTTACCATTTGCTCTATGCCTTGCGCCGTGAACTGCTATCTCATGTCCTTTAGATAAGAAATACTCATACGCTTCTTCTTTTGAAAAAGCGTTAAACGACGTATTATGATTAAAAGTAGCTTTCATTGAATATTTATTGAAAATTTCAGCAAGCCTTTTATCCTGCACAACACCGTCGTCATAACTAAATGTTACTGCCTTTGCTCTCCCTTCAGGATATCGCATAAAAACACTT
Organism: Clostridia bacterium; assembly: GCA_017549905.1. Lineage (GTDB taxonomy): Bacteria > Bacillota > Clostridia > Oscillospirales > Acutalibacteraceae > UBA737. The sequence continues at coordinate 6,525 of JAFYNC010000188.1, forward strand.
CTCATAAAATCACCCTTTCTTATTAAACATTATATCTTATATTTTTATATGTCGCAAGACAAAATTTTACGCATTTTATATCGAAATTCTGTTGAATGAATGATGAATATTTTATAATAAAAAATGAATAATGCAAAACAGAATATAAAAAAGTTGCACTAATTCGAGACACATGCGCCTAATGAGGTTTGGGTAAGTGATGTTACATATTTCAAATTCAATGAAAAAGCATATTATATTTGTGTAGTAATTAACTTGTTTTCAAGAAAGGTCATATCTTATAAAGTTGGCAAGAAAAACAGTCCACCGGACTGTTTTTTTACGG
>JAFYNC010000189.1 GCA_017549905.1 Clostridia bacterium
AGCCTTTGAAATTAAAAAGCGTGAGCTTGAAAAGCAGTTTGGTAGAATACAATGAGCAAGATTAAAGCAATATTTATTGTAGGTCCTACAGCCTCGGGTAAGACGGCACTTAGCATTAATTTAGCCAAAAAGTTTGGTGGGGAAATTATATGTGCCGACTCAATGCAGATATATAGTGGCATTCATATTGCCTCTGCGGCGCCCGATGAGAGTGAAAAATGCGGTATACCGCACCATTTATTTGAATTTTTGAGTACTGATGAGCAGTTTTCGGTTGCCCAGTATGTTATTAAAGCACGTGAGTGTATAAAAGAAATATCCCAAAAAGGAAAACTGCCTATAATAGTTGGCGGCACAGGGCTTTACATTTCTTCTTTGCTTGATAATACACAGTTTGAAGAAAATGAAACCGATTTTACTTTGCGTGATGAACTTGAAAATGAATTTGACCGTTTAGGCGGCGAGGAAATGCTTAAAAGGTTAAGTTGTTTTGATATAGAAACTGCTAACCGATTGCACCCAAACAATCGCCGAAGAATTATAAGAGCTTTTGAGGTTTATAAGCAAACCGGCAAAACTATAACCGAGCATAACGAAAACTCACATCTTTTAGAGTCTGATTTTAATAGTCTTGTAATCGGTGTTACCTATTCTGATAGAGAGAAGCTTTACGAAAGAATCAATAAACGTGTTGATATTATGCTTGAAAATGGTCTTGCTATGGAGGCTGAAACTACTTATAGCAAGAGTAATAACAAGGGCGCATTCCAAGCGATTGGACATAAAGAATTTTACAAATATTTTAGCGGCGAATGTTCGCTGCAAGAAGCTACTGAGGTTTTAAAACAACAAACAAGAAGATATGCCAAACGTCAGCTTACTTGGTTTAGACGTGATGATAGAATAAATTGGCTTTATCCCGATTGTGATAATAATGTTGATTTAAAAGCTGAAAATTTGGTTTTAGAATTTTTAAAGGAGGAAAAGGGTTGAAAGGCACCAAGATTATTAGAGGCATAGCAATTTCTATAATAGCTATATTTGTAATTCATCAGGCTTTTTCCGCTATTTATAATCCGATAAAGACAGAAAATGCAGTTTTCTACACTGCAACAGACGGTCTGAAAATTACAGGTCTTATAATCAGAAATGAAACGCTTGTCGTTAATGATAATAGCGGTGTGCTCCACTTTGTTATAGGTGACGGCGGAAGAGTTTCTAAAGATGGTGTAATTGCTAACGTTTATAGCAATGAAAGTTCATCAATAACCCTTAGCCGTATTAATACTCTAAACGAAAAAATCAAGGATATTGAGGATATTTTAAGCTATAACGATGTTGATGCTGTAAATTTGGATTTAATTAATTCTAAATTTGAGGATAAGGTTAACGAAACAATACTTGCCGCTTCAACCTTTAATTATTCTGATTTTTTAAAGTCATCTGAAGCGCTTTTATCGGTTGTTAACCGTAAACAAGCGGCTTTAGGAGTAGAAATAGACCTTTCATCTCAACTTCAAAGTCTTAAAACAGAGCTTGAAAGTTTAAACAGTCATTTGCCAAATGCCAAGGCAAGTATTAATGCCGAGAAATCGGGATATTTCGTTTCAAAAACCGATGGCTATGAGCATATTTTTTCAAATCTTAATGCAGACGATATAACTTGTGAATTTTTAAGTAATGCGACGTCAAAGGAAAACAAGGGAAACATTATTGGAAAAATTGTTTCTGATTATGAATGGTGTATCGCAGCTGAGGTTTCGGTTGACGAATCGCTTAATTTTAAAGAAGGCGAAAGTCTTATACTTGAAACCCCAATTAAAACCTCACCGAAGCTGCCTGTAACAGTAAAACAAATTAATATTTCCGAGTCTTTAGAAAAAGCCGTAATTCTATTTTCTTGCAATCAAATGAACAGTGAACTTGCAGTCACCAGAAGTAGTCCAATGACGGTTATTAAATCCGAATACAGCGGCCTTAAAGTTCCTAAAAAAGCGTTACGTGTTGTTAATTCTGTGCGCGGAGTGTATGTTGAAACGGGTATGCAGGTTGAGTTTGTACCTGTGAATATTATTTACACAGGAAAAGATTTCATCATTTGCGAAAAACAAACCGAAAACGGTAATGTTCTTAAACTTTATGACCGCGTTGTTGTGAAAGGAAAAAATCTTTATGATGGAAAAATTATCGGCTGAGGAACTTTTGCAAAATTTAAATTTTATTCGCGAAAACATTAGTAATTCTGCTAAGAAAAGCGGAAGAAATGCAGAAGATATTATTTTGCTTGCCGCTACTAAAACTGTAGACATCGAAACGATTAATTTTGCAATTTCTCAAGGGATTGATTATATCGGAGAAAATAAGGTGCAGGAATTTCTTTTGAAATACCAAAACATCAACCCTTGTCATAAGCATTTTATCGGTCATCTGCAAACCAACAAGGTTAAGGATATTATCGATAAAGTTGAGATGATACATTCTGTAGATTCTCTTAAACTTGCGCGTGAAATTTCAAAACAAGCGCAAAAAAAGTCAAAAACTATCGATATTTTGCTTGAAGTAAATATTGCAAATGAAGAGTCTAAATGGGGGTTTTCACCTGATAAATTGATGGATGCTGTAAAGGAAATTGCTTCATTACCAAATGTTTTTTTGCGTGGACTTATGGCAATCCCACCTATTTGTGAAAAAAGTGAAGAAAATCGCAAATATTTTAAAGAAATGTATAAACTCTTTATTGACATAAGGGATAAAAAAATAGATAATAGTAATATGGATATTCTGTCTATGGGAATGTCAGATGATTACTCAGTAGCAATTGAAGAGGGCGCTAACCTAATAAGATTAGGAACGGCTCTTTTCGGAAAAAGAATTTATAAATAATTTTAAGGAGAATAAAAATGGGATTATTCGAAACAATTAAAAATTTTATCACAGTTCCTGAGGATGAGTTTGATGATGAATTTGTAGATGTTGAGGAAGAGGAAGAAACCAAGAAAAAGGTTCAAACAGAAGCTGTAAAGCGTGTTGATACTACACCTCGTATCATCGGCGGAAAATCAAAGACTGTAGCGTATAACCCAGCACAAATGCAGGTTGTTCTTGTTAAGCCGGATAGATATGATGATGTTACATCTATTGCTGACCACCTTAACGATAAAAAGACTGTGGTTTTAAATCTTGAAGCAGCTGATAGAGATTTATCTCGCAGAATAGTTGACTTCTTAAGCGGCGCCACCTATGCTAATCATGGCAATATGCGCAAAATTTCAAAGGGCACATTCCTTATCGTTCCAAACGGTGTTGATATGATGGGCGAGTTAATGCTCGAGGATTTTGAAGAAAATAGAATGTATTTCTAATGGAATCCTCTATTTTAACCGCCAGAATATTTGATACTGCCGATTTATGTGACCGTAATAACATACCTAAGTATTTGGGCTTTCTGTCTTTGGAAGAGTCAGTGTTAGCAGAACATTTGCTTTCAAAAAGAAACATTTCATTTAGCCTTTATGGTGGTTTTATTGATGCTAACCGCAAAATGCTTGGCTGTTTTCCCGATTGGATGACAGAGCAAGAATTTCCAATTACACCGCTCACTTTTACTTTTCGCGAGGAAGATACACTCACTCATCGTGATTTTTTGGGAAGTCTTATGGGCCTTGGTATTAAACGCGAAACAGTTGGCGATATACTTATTGAAAAAGGTAGGGCTATAGCCTTTGTAACTAATGAAATTGCTGACTATATAGTAAATGAGGTAAAAAAAGTAGGCAGAATCGGTGTTACTATTTCAAAAGGTTACAGCGGTGATTTACCGGTTGGTGATACACTTAAAGATTTTTCGGTTACTATTGCTTCAAAAAGGCTTGATTGTGTTGTATCTGCTCTTGGTAACTTTTCGCGAAATACTGCATGTGAAAAAATAGCACTTGGTTTTGTTAGTGTAAACTCTGTGGTTTGTGAAAAGGCAACAAAAACTGTTTTAGAGGGCGATGTTGTTACCATTAGGGGTAAAGGAAAATTTATTGTTGATTCTATTTGCGATAAAACAAAAAAAGACCGTATTGTTTTACGGTATAAAAAATATGTTTGAGGTGATTCTATGTTAAGCGCAGCTGACATACGTAATGTTAAATTCGGTAAGTCTATGAATGGCTACAAGCAGGATGAGGTTGAA
>JAFYNC010000190.1 GCA_017549905.1 Clostridia bacterium
AATAAGCGAAACTACGATTTCTACCAAAGGATTTACAAGAATTGAAATTAAATCAACCGTTCCGCTCACAAGCGTTTTTGTTATACCGAATGATACCGCAAAAACTATAAGGCCTACCGCATCATCAAGAGCTACTATAGGTAGTAACAGTTTTGTAAGTGGTCCTTGCGCCTTATACTGACGTACAACCATTAATGTTGCCGCAGGTGCAGTAGCAGTTGCAATAGCGCCAAGTGTTATTAATTGAGGCAGTGTAAATTTGTCGGGCATTGCAAGGTGAACGGCATAAAGAGCCACATCTACAACAAGAGTTGCGGCTAAAGCCTGAAAAATACCTATTACAAGCGCTTGCTTACCCGTTTTTTTGAGTTCAGAAAGCCTAAATTCATTACCGATTGAAAAGGCGATAAAACCTAAAGCCACCTCAGAAACAAGAGAAAGTTTTGCCACATCGGTATAGGTATTAAATCCCAAACCATTTATACCTAAAGCGCCTAAGCAATAAGGTCCTATAAGCACACCCGCTATAAGATACGCCGTAACAGATGGTAACTTTAATTTCTTAAAAAGCCTTGTCATAATAAGTCCTGCAAGTAATGCAATCGACACAGATAACAAAACGTTCATATTATCATCTCCTCAAAATCAACGTGAGTAATTATAGCACCGCAATTAAGCAATGTCAATCACTTTTAAATTGTGAATAAACAGTGGTTGACAAATTCGCTTTAAAGTGATAAAGTATATGTATTATATAAGTATAAAGGATATACGTATTTATGACTATTATTGATCTATTAGAACGTAATGCCAGAGAGTTTTGTGATGATACGGCGCTTGTGGAAATTAATCCCGACCAACCCGAAACCAGAAAGCAAACCTGGCACGAATTTGAACTCGTTGAACCCACCCATAAGGTTGCTCATTACAGAAGAGAAATTACCTGGGGCGTTTTTAACGAAAAATCAAACAGACTTGCAAATATGCTTAAAGCAAAAGGCATAGGCAAAGGCAACAAGGTTGCTATTTTGCTTATGAACTGCATTGACTGGTTGCCGATTTATTTTGGTATTTTGAAAACAGGCGCGCTTGCAGTTCCGCTCAATTTCCGCTATTCTTCTGATGAAATTGACTACTGCTTATCTCTTGCAGAAGCAGATGTGCTGATTTTTGGTACCGAATTTATTGGCAGAGTAGAGTCTATCGCGCATAAAATAAGCCGCAACAGAATGCTTATTTATATAGGTACAGGTTGTCCCGCATTTGCGGATGATTTTAACGATTTAACAAGCGAATGCTCGGGAATATTCCCCGAATGTAATTTAACCGAGGACGATGACGCCGCAATCTATTTCTCCTCGGGAACAACAGGCTTTCCAAAAGCTATTTTACATAAGCACAGAAGCCTTATTCACTCTTGCAGAGTGGAGCAGGCTCACCACTCTCAAACTAAGGACGACTGTTTCCTTTGTATTCCGCCTTTATATCACACAGGCGCTAAAATGCACTGGTTCGGAAGCCTTATTACAGGCTCTAAAGCGGTAATTTTGAAAGGCACACAATCTAAAAACATTTTAACCGCCGCAAGCGAGGAAAAATGCACTATCGTTTGGCTTTTGGTGCCTTGGGCTCAGGATATTCTTGATGCGCTTGACAGAGGCGAGCTGAAACTCCAAGACTTTAACCTCAAACAATGGCGACTTATGCATATAGGTGCTCAGCCTGTTCCGCAAAGCCTTATCAAACGTTGGCTCGAATATTTCCCCGACCAACAGTATGATACAAACTATGGTCTTTCGGAATCAATAGGACCCGGCGCTGTTCACTTAGGTGTTGAAAATGTGCATAAAGTAGGTGCTATCGGTGTTGCAGGCTATGGATGGGAAATTAAAATCGTATCTCCCGACGGCCAAGAAGTTAAGCAAGGCGAGGTTGGCGAGTTAATACTCAAAGGTCCAGGAGTTATGGTTTGCTATTATAATGACGAAAAAGCAACCGCCGATACAATTAAGGACGGTTGGCTTTATACAGGCGATATGGCAACAATGGATGAGGACGGTTTCATTTATCTTGTTGACCGCAAAAAAGATGTTATTATAACAGGTGGCGAAAACCTTTACCCTGTGCAGATAGAAAACTTTATCGCGGCTTGTCCAAAGGTTAAAGACGTTGCGGTTATCGGTCTTCCCGACCAACGACTCGGCGAAATTGCCGCCGCAATTATCGAGGTTAAGCCTGATATGACCTGTACAGAAGAAGAAATAAACGAATTTTGTCTTGCTCTTCCGCGTTATAAAAGACCTCGAAAGGTTATTTTTGCCGATATTCCGCGAAATCCCACAGGCAAAATCGAAAAACCAAAGCTTCGTAAAATCTACGGTGCTGACGGTCTTGTTGATTCACAGAATAAATCTTAGGAGATATAAAAATGAAAAAATTAATGATTGGCAATGAGGCTGTTGCCGCAGGTCTTTATGACGGCGGTTTGGGATTAGTTTCAAGTTATCCCGGCACACCCTCAACCGAAATTACTGAATTTTTGTCTAAATATGATGATATCCACAGCGAATGGGCGCCCAACGAAAAGGTTGCTTGTGAAGTTGCTTTCGGAGCTTCGCTTGCAGGCGCACGTTCCGCTTGCGCCATGAAGCACGTTGGACTCAACGTTGCAGCAGATCCACTCTTTACACTTTCTTATACAGGTGTTAACGGAGGTATGGTTATTTGTGTGGCTGACGACCCTGCAATGCATTCTTCACAGAATGAGCAAGACTCTCGCCACTATGCAATAGCATCTAAGGTGCCTATGTTAGAG
>JAFYNC010000191.1 GCA_017549905.1 Clostridia bacterium
AATAACATTTGCTCACGGTTAATGGTTGTTTCAAGAGAATTTAATCGTTTCATTTCTGCCTTGCATCGTTTTAACCATCTTGTTGTTCTCTCACAAGAAGCCTTAGAATACGCATGCTCAGCAGGGTTTTCAACACATTCATCAAAAGCCATAGCAATGGTAGACCCCAAGTTAGATTGAATTTGCATACTTTGCTCAGGTCCCATAAAAATTCTTTTGCCATCAACATGACTTGCAAAGGTTACGCCCTCTTCTTCTATTTTGCGAAGAGAAGCCAATGAAAACACCTGAAAACCGCCGCTATCTGTAAGAATTGGTCCGTCCCAAGTTGTAAACTTATGAAGACCCCCGCATTCCTTAATTAATTCGTCACCCGGTCTTACGTGTAAATGATAAGTATTAGAAAGCATTACCTGACAATCAAGAGTTTTTAAATCTTCGGCCGATACAGCTCCCTTGATGGCGGCCGCTGTTGCAACATTCATAAATGCAGGAGTTTGCACTGTTCCCCTGTTTGTTATAAACTCTGCACGTCTTGCATTTCCTTCTTCTTTTATTAGCTTGTACATAATTGCTCCTTAAATTAATATACAATAAGTATATAAGAAAACTAAATAAAAATCAACAACAAAAAAGCGGTAGCAAATAGCTACCGCTTAATAAATTAATAATTAATCGTTAACAGTATTTTTTGAAATCATTTTGATAACAAAAAGTGTGCCAACTGTAATTACAATACCTATAGGTAATACTATCATCCAATTAGAAACAAAACCTGCAATTATGTAGCAAACAAAGGAAATTGCAGCAACTGTAATTGCATAAGGCAACTGAGTTGAAACGTGATTAATATGGTCGCACTGAGCGCCTGCAGAAGCCATAATTGTTGTATCAGAAATTGGTGAGCAGTGGTCACCGCAAACAGCACCTGCAAGACAAGCAGACATACCAACAATACCAAGTTCGCTGCCAACAGGGAAAATGCTGAGAACTATAGGAATAAGAATACCAAATGTTCCCCAAGAAGTTCCTGTTGCAAAAGCAATGAGACAAGCAACTATAAAGATAATTGCAGGTAAGAAATTGCTTAATGAACCGGCACTTGCCAAAGCGCCTTCAACAAATGCGCTTGAATCAAGAAGGCTTGTTGTGTTCTTAAGTGTGGTTGCCATTGTTAAAATAAGAATAGCAGGTACCATTGCAATAAAGCCCTTTGGAATACATTCCATAGCCTCTTTAACAGACATTAATCTACGTGCCACAAAGTAAATGGTAATACCGATAAGAGCAATAAGACCGCCCCAAGGAAGACCAACAGTAGCATCAGTATTAGAAAATGCATCAATGAAGTTTAATGAAGAATCATAGTTAGCAGAAGCAAATACCCATTCTTCGCCCATGCAACGTCCTACATAGAAAAGTGAGAAAACACAAACAGCAATAAGGAAAATAATCGGTAATACAAGGTCGATAACTTTGCCTTTTTCGGTTGCGGGAAGTTCTTCTTCCTCTCCCGCATGATTATTGCCTGAGAAAAGGTCGCCGTTTTCAGCGTTAATTTCATGTAAACGCATTGAACCATAATCAAAATTCATAACTCCGATAACAATTATAAATACAAATGTTAAAAGTGAATAGAAGTTATAAGGAATTGCTTTGCAGAAAAGTGCAATACCCTGTCCATCAGGAGCATAGGAAGAAACTGCAGCAGCCCAAGAAGAGATAGGAGCTATCATACAAACAGGGGCAGCGGTAGCATCAATAACATAAGCTAATTTTGAACGTGAAATCTTCGCTTTATCGGTTACAGGGCGCATAACAGCACCAACTGTCAAACAGTTGAAATAGTCATCAATAAAGATAAGCACGCCGAAAAGGAAAGTAACGATTACAGCACCGAATTTTGATTTAACGTGCTTTGCTGCCCATCTGCCAAACGCCTGAGAGCCGCCTGCTTTATTAAGCATTGCAACAATAATACCAAGAATTACAAGGAAAATGAAAATACCTGCGCTACCTGAAACAGCGGCAATAAAACCGTCATTCACAACGGTATCAACAGTATGTATAGGATTAAATCCGGTTGATAATAAACCGCCGACAACAATACCTATAAAAAGTGAAGAATAAACCTCTTTAGTGATAAGCGCTAAGCAAATTGCAACTACAGGTGGAAAAAGTGACCAAAGTGTGCCAACAGGGTCTGTGATACTGCCGGTTGTTGCGCAAACAATTGCAAAAGCTACCGCAAAAGCAACTATCAGCAAACTGGGGATGATTTTTTTAGCTTTCATTTTAAACCTCCAAAAAAATATAACCGTAACACAAATATAAAGCGTTACGGTTAAAAAACTAAAAGAAGATAGCGCTCCACATTTGTGACAGACTGAAACATATTATGCAACAGTCCAACAACAGCAAAAGAACAGTTTTACCATCATTTCGGCGGTATCCCCTTTCGTTTTCTGCCCTGTTCGACATAATGAAAACTACTATTGTCAACCGCGCCTCTATCGGTATTAATTTACTTTAGTATAATAGCATATAAAAGTAGAAATGTCAATAAATATTAAAATTTTATGAATTATAATAGTTAAATATATTCTCGGCAGTAGTCTTGCTAAGTCCTTTAATTTTACATAAATCGTCAACTGTGGCATTTTTAATTTTTTTCATACTGCCAAAATGTTTTAAAAGCTTTTCGGCGGTGGACTTTCCAACACCGCTAATTTCTAAAAGTTCCGATTTTAAAGCGTTTTTGCTATGAAGAGATTTATGATAACTAATAGCAAATCTATGAACCTCATCTTGTATATTAGTAATGAGCGTAAAACAGCGGCGGTTTGATTTTATTGAAATATCACCGCCTGTAGTCGCAATAGCGCGTGTTTTGTGCTTAGAATCCTTAACCATACCGAAAATTTTAATATCAAGACCATATTTTTTTAAAACAGGTAAAACCGCATTAATCTGTCCTTTTGCTCCGTCAAGCAAAATTAGGTCAGGCAAGGTTGTAAAACCACTATCCTCCCCTTTTACATATTCATTAAATCTGCGGTCTAAAACCTCTGCCATAGAGCGATAATCGTCTTGACCGATAAATCCTTTAATTTTAAAACGCTTATATGCAGATTTTAAAGGTCTTGCATCTTTAAAAACTACCATACCTGCAACATTATCACTACCTGCAGTGTTAGAAATCTCGTATGCCTCGATATATCTTGGTGGTGATGAAAGACCTAAAAGACTTGCAAGCTCGTTTAGCGATGACATTTCTTTTCCAGTTCGCTCAGTTTTTTCGGCTAAGTTTTCAGCCGCATTGTTAAGGCACATATTGAGCGTTTTTAACATTTCTCCTTGTTTAGGATTTATAAACTCAACCTTTCTGCCGCTTTTTTCACTAAGCCACCTTTCAGTTAGAGAAAAATCATCTTCAATATCAATTAAAATTCGGCTTGGAATATCAGTTTTATCAAGATAATATTGTTGTAAAAATTCGTTATATACCGACTTTTTATCCGAAAATCCTTCGAAAAAATAATGTTTTTTATCTGAAAGTTTGTAATTTCTATAGGTAAATACCGCAACACAAGCAGTTTCGCCGATTAGAGCTGTTGAGAAAACATCCTGAGCTTTATAAGTAATACTAACAACCTTTTGTTTCTCTTTAATTTTGTTTATGGCGTTAATTCTGTCCCTAAGCTTTGCAGCGGTTTCAAATTGCAAATTCTCGGCCGCTATTTCCATTTTTTTCTTTAATGAATCAACAGAAAGTTTATCACTATCACCGTTTTTAATAAATTCCTTTGCAGAGTCAATGCTTTCAAGATAATCTTCAAGACTCATTTTACATCTGCATGGCGCAGAACAAATGCCAATATGAAAATTAAGACAAGGACGTGTGGGTTTATCAAAACTTTTGCTGCACGAAGGTAGTTTGAAAATTTTTCGCGCCTCATCAACAGTTTCTTTAACAATAAAACACGAATTAAAAGGACCTATAAACTCTCCCGAATTATCAAGTATTTTAGCGCTTTCAATTCTTGGCCATTTTTCTTTTGTGATTTTTATATAGGTATATCCCTTATCGTCCTTCAAAAGAATGTTATATTTAGGTTGATTTTGTTTTATTAGTGAGTTTTCAAGAATCAAAGCC
>JAFYNC010000192.1 GCA_017549905.1 Clostridia bacterium
AGCGCTTTAATAGGTTGTGGGATTTCGGTAGATGTTTCACTGCTCAATACTTTTACTGTATCAAACTCGCTTTCACCTTTTTTATCGCTTACAGCAGAAAGTACACTGTTTGCAAACTTGTAAGGTGATGCGGTTGAAGCAATAACAGTTACCCTATCATCGCCCGTAGTTTCAATATACTGTTCGTAAACATTAAGAGCTACTGCAGTGTGTGTATCACAAAGATATCCGTATTTATCGAAATATTTGCTTATTGTATCAATGGTTGCATCATCTTCGCAATAACCACCCCAGAATAATTCATTCATCTTTGTTTTAATTTCATCACTTACAGTGAAGCTGCCGTTTTCTGAAAGTTCATTCTGAAGAGTTGCTATTTCCTTATCATTATTACCCGAAAGTTCAAATAACATTCTTTCAAGGTTGCTGGAAATAAGTATATCCATAGAAGGAGAAATTGTTGTGTGGAAATTGCGGTTGCGGTCGTATGTTCCGGTGTTTATAAAATCAGTAAGAACTTTATTAACATTTGAAGCACAAATAAGCTTATTTACAGGCACACCCATCTTCTTTGCATAGTAAGCCGCAAGAATATTACCGAAATTACCTGTGGGGACTACAATGTTAAAGCCGTCAGCAATGTTTTCGCCACGCTCTAACAAATCGCAGTATGCAGATACATAATAAACAATTTGAGGAGCAAGTCTTCCCCAGTTAATTGAGTTTGCAGAAGAGAAAAGCATATTATTTTCTGCCAATTTTTCTTTAACAGCATTATCTGTGAAAATCTTTTTAACACCTGTCTGCGCATCGTCAAAATTACCCTTGATAGCGCAAACGTGAACATTTTCACCTTTCTGAGAATCCATCTGCAATTTCTGCATCGGGCTTACACCGTCACTCGGATAAAAAACAATAATCTCGGTATTTGGAACATCTTTAAAGCCTTCTAATGCAGCTTTACCTGTATCGCCTGAGGTTGCAACAAGTATTACGGTTTTTTTGCCGTCATTAACCTTTTTAGCAGAGGTTGTGAGAAGATATGGCAATAATTGAAGCGCCAAATCCTTAAACGCGCAGGTAGGTCCGTGCCACAATTCTAATATATTGGTCTTGCTACCCAAAAGCGCAATCGGAGCGGGTTGTTCATCATCGAAAGAGCCTGTATATGCGCCGTTCACACAGTATTCAACTTCTTCATCTGTAAAATCGTTAAGAAAATTCTTTAATATGTATTTTGCCCTTGCTTTATAGTCAAGTCCCTTAAGAGTTTCAAAATCCTCAGCCGAAAGACAAGGAAAGGTGTCGGGCACAAAAAGTCCGCCCTCAACCGAAATACCCTGAGCTATAGCCTTTGCGGCAGTAACCTTAACAGACTTATCTCTTGTACTAACGTAATTCATAAACCATTCTCCTGAATTTTAATCACCTATATAATACCTCTTTTCTCAAAGCTTTGCAATAAAATTATGCGCATTTTTATAAAAAATTTTATATAACAGTTGGTTTTCTAACCCCTTTGACTGTAAAAATTCGTATAACTGCGGTATTTTTGAAATTTTATCTAATTTTTCGTTCATTCTTCCGCCATCAAAATCAGAGCCTATTGCTATTATATCCTCATATCCCTTATCGCATAAATAAAAAATATTTTCATAAATTTTTTCAAAAACTTCACCACCCAAAAAATCGGGATAAAAGCAAATGCCCATAACACCTTTTCTCTCATATATAAGTTTGATTTGCGCGTCTGTGAGATTTCGTTTGTGCGGACAAATTTCATAACAGTTAGAGTGGGTTGCAACAATCTTTTCTGCATTTTCGGCAACCTTATAAAAGCTTTTCGCATTAAGATGTGAGAGGTCGCAAACCATTCCAAGCTTATTCATTTCTCTTATCACCCTTTTTCCAAAGCCGGTCAGTGTTTTTTCGGTATTAACGCCCCCTGCAATATCGTTTTCTCCATTCCATGCGAGCGTCAAAAACCTAACAGAGTCCTGTTTTAATATGTATAACCGATCAATATCGTACTCTATTACCGCCCCGCCCTCTACCGAAAAATATTGAGTAAGATTTTGTGGTGATTTTTGGAGTTTCAGTTTAATATCACTTAAAATTTTCTTATAAAGCTCAAACGGTTTTTCTAAGTCGTCTTTAATCCAAATCGCAAACACCTGATGCCAATTATCAAAAACCCCACCGCTTTCCCCCGAAATCGCCAAATTGTTTTTAAGAAAATCCTCTCCCGTTACATAACATTCATACGCTGTATCGCAATGCAAATCAAAATAATACAAAAAAACACCCCTTATATGTATTTTATTTGACTTTAACACTTTTATGTGCTAAAATGATTTTAAGATATAGAAAGGCGGAAAGAGTATGGAAAAAAATAATTTTAACGAGCTTTTGTTTGAAGCTATCCTTACCCTTAAAACCAAAGAAGAACTTGCAAAATTTTTTGATGACGCTTGCACTCCAAAAGAAACAAATGCTATTGCTCAGCGCTTTGCAGTTGCAAAATTGCTTAATGAGAAAAAGGTTTATAACGAAATAATCGAAAAAACAGGCGCATCTACCGCTACTATAAGCCGTGTTAGCCGCTCTATGAACGAGGGGTTTGACATCGCTTTTGAAAGACTTGAAAAATGAGCAGTTACAGTGATTTTGCATTTGTTTACGACGGCTTAATGCAGGATGTGGACTATAAGGCAAGGACAAAATATTTATTAAAGCTCTTTAAAAAATACGGCAAAAAGCCCTCTCTTCTTTTAGACCTCGCTTGCGGAACAGGCGGTTTTTCAAACCAAATGGCACTTAAAAGCATTGAGGTTATAGGGGTTGATATGTCGGAAGAAATGCTCAGCGTAGCAAGAGAAAATTCTTACGATTTAGGCACTGATGTTTTATATTTATGTCAGAAAGCCGAAGAACTTGACCTTTATGGCACGG
>JAFYNC010000193.1 GCA_017549905.1 Clostridia bacterium
ATATCCGTTAATATTAAAACTTAATAATCTTTCACCAACATTAATTTCAACATTTTCTGTTTCTTCATCAATAAGTTTTATAACTTCTGCTATTGATTTACTTGTTGCGGTAAAAGAAATTTCTCTGTTTAAATTAACTTTTTGTTTTCTTATAGCAAGTCTATAACCGTCAATTGCAACCAACCTCATTACACCGTCAGAAAAATTAAAGTTAAGACCTGTAAGAATAGGTCTTGCCCCCTCATTCTGAGCAGCAGCAAAAATTACACCTTTAACATTTTCACAAAGAATTTTTCCGTCGACAGAAATAGTTTCACCATCTGCAACAGAGGGCATTTCAGGAAAATCGGTTGCAGCCATACCCATAATATCAAAGGTAGCTTCACCGCTTTTGATATTGCAATTAAGTTTTTCTCCCGCAGTAATTTTAACCTCAAGTCCGTTCATTCTTCTTAGAATATCTGCAAGTAAACGGGCGTTAATTACAATATCTCCCGGTTCGTCACATTTTGCATATATTTCTTTTTTCATTCCCATTTCAAGATTATATGAAATAAGTGTTATTTTTCCTTGTTCTGCAGAAATTAAAATTCCCTCTAAAACAGGCATTGAAGTTTTAGAGCCAACTACTCTTTGAAGTTTTGATACTGCATCTAACAGTTTTGCACGTTCACAGGTGAAAATCATATTTTTTCCTCCTAAAAAGAATATAAATATAATAGTAATAATAAGATAGGTGAATTAAGTTAATAACTCTTAAAAAGCCTCATTTTAACTTAATTTTGGTTGTTAATAAAAAATTTGATAAAAAGTTAATAAGTCTAATAAAAAAAGTTGTCCACATTTAAAATAATAACTTTTAGGTTAATTAAGGTGGATAAGGTTAATAATTAAAAACCGTTTTGAATGTTGCTTTTAAGATTTTTAATTATATCTTCAACCAATTCTTTTTGATATGGCTTGTCTTTCAAAAAGGCTTCAACCTTTTCTACATTATAAAGAACTGTTGTGTGGTCCTTACCAAAACTTTCGCCTATTTGCTTAAAAGAAAGGTCGGTCATTTTGCGTGAGATATACATCGCAACCTGACGGGCAATAACCAAAGATTTTGTTCTTCTTTCAGATAAAATTTCTTCCTCGGTTACATTATAGGTTTTAGCAACCTCTGAAATAATTTTTTCTATTTTTATAGGCTCAGGTTTAGTGTCATTAATAACATCTTTAATAAAGCCTTGAACAATAGAAAGGGTAGGCACTCTATTTTGAATAGAAATAAAAGCTTTAAGCTTTTTAACAACACCCTCAAGCTGACGGGTATTAACCTTAATGTTTTCAGCAATATAATGAGTTAAATTCTCGTTTATTTCTATTCCCATTTGCTCAGATTTTGTTTTTATAATACCAACTCTTGTTTCATAGTCAGGAGTTGTAATATCAGCAAACAAACCGCTTTCAAGTCTTGAACGAATACGGTCATCAAGGGTTTTAACCTCTCTCGGTGGGCGGTCAAGAGTTACAACTATCTGCTTATTGTTCTGCAAAAGGGTGTTAAAGGTATTAAAGAATTCTTCCTGAGTTTGTTCCTTGCCTGCAATAAAATGAATATCATCTATAAGCAAAACATCAGCGTTACGGTATTTATTTCTAAAATCATCAATTGTTCCAATACCGATTTTACCGTCCTGCAAAGCTTTAATAAGTTCGTTTGTGAACTCTTCACTTCTTATATATTCAATTTTCTTAAGAGGAAATTTTTTTCTAATGTGATTTTTAATTGCAAGCATAAGGTGGGTTTTACCAACACCTGAAGGACCGTATATTACAAGCGGGTTATAGGTAAAGCTTGGATTATCGGCAACTGCTATACTTGCAGCATAAGCGAAACGGTTTGTAGAGCCTACAATAAAATTTTTAAAAGAGAAGAAGTCTTCAAAAGTAAGCCCTTCACTGAAAAGTTCGGCGTTTGAAATTTCGGCTTCCTCGTCTTTATAAATAATTCTTGCTTTAATATCAATTCCCATTGAAATTTTAATTGCCTTTTGCAAAATGGGAGAATAGTTTTGCTCTATTATTCCTGCGGCATATTCATCGTTACAGGAAAGCACAAATTCACCGTCACGAAAAGATACGGGGTTAAGGTCTCTTAAAAAGCAGTTGAATGCAGTTTCGGTAATTAGATTTTTGCATTCTTCGCTAACAATTCCCCAAATATCATGTAAGGAACTTACAGGCATTATGTAAACCACCTTTATATATTATTATATATTATATATTAATTATATATATAATAACATAAATAAAAAATATTTTCAACTTTTTTATATCAAAAAACTGAATAAAAACACAGAAATTTACACACCTTATGAACAAAAGCAAAAATATAAGAAAAAAGGTGTAAAAATGGCGCTTAGAACAGACCTTGCGGTAGACGTAAATATCGAGGATTTAAGCGGTTTAAAGGGCTTTAAAAAGCAAGAAAAAAAGGTGGGTGAAGTAACCGTTACAAAGATTAATATTTTTGATGGCGAAACGGCTCAAAAAATAGGAAAACCTGTGGGTAATTATATAACAGTTGAGTTTCCCGAAATTGATAAAATAAAAGATAACAAAATCATAGAAAAAGAAATCAAAAATTCGCTTTTTTCCCTTGTTGGCGAGAAAAAGAATAATATACTTGTAATAGCGCTCGGAAACGATGAAATAACGAGTGATAATATAGGTCCCGCCACCGCCAAAAGACTGCTTGCAACAAGGCATATAGCGGGTTCTTTTGCCAAACAAATAGGCTTAAAAGGACTTAAAAGTGTTGCGGTTATAACACCAAGTGTGCTTGGAAAAACAGGTATCGAAACAAGTGAATTTTGCGAAAGCATAGTGAAAAAAATTGAGCCCGAAGCGGTGGTTGTAATTGATGCTTGTGTATCCTCAAGCACAAGGCGAATATACCGCACAGTGCAGATGTCTGATACAGGCATAAACCCCGGTTGGGGAGTGAAAAATAACAGAAAAGAAATAAGCCAAAAAACCTTGGGTGTGCCCGTTGTTGCAATAGGTGTACCCACCGTTGTCGAGGCTTTGTCTTTAGCCTTTGAGCTCACACAAAAAGAGCCTGTTATGAATTCAAATTTAATTGTAACACCAAAGGAATGCGACCTTTATACTCATAGAATAAGTGAGATTTTAAGCCGCGCTGTGAATATGTTTTTACAGCC
>JAFYNC010000194.1 GCA_017549905.1 Clostridia bacterium
AAAAATTGATTTCAAAGAGGAAACCGAGAAATTTACTCAAAAATTAGAAGAGGATGAGAATATTAGTTGCAGTTATGTTTTCCCGCCTCTTAGCCTTTTAAAATCTATGGATTCGTTAAATCCTAATGCGGCAGCCGGCGCTGAGGTTACAGCGGAGCATCTTGTTGAAACTCTAAGAAGCTTTGGGGTTGAAACTAGAATAGTAAATATAAGCCGAGGACCAACTGTTACAAGATATGAACTACAACCTTGTGCAGGTGTAAAAATCAGTAAGATTACTAATCTTGCAGATGATATTGCGCTTAATCTTGCTACCGCAGGCGTAAGAATTGAAGCGCCTATTCCAAATAAGGCGGCAGTGGGTATTGAAGTGCCTAATAAATCCAGTGATATAGTGGGTGTAAGGGGCATTTTTGAATCCCCCGAATTTACATCTGCTAAAAGCAAACTGACTGTTGCTTTAGGTAGAGATATAGGTGGTAATGCAGTAGTAGCGGATATAGCTAAAATGCCTCACGGACTAATTGCCGGTGCTACAGGCTCAGGTAAATCGGTATGTATAAATACCATAATTATGAGCATCCTTTATAAAGCAACACCCGAAGAAGTAAAACTTTTAATGATTGACCCTAAGGTTGTTGAACTTGGAATTTATAATGGAATTCCGCATTTGCTTGTTCCTGTTGTAACCGACCCGAGAAAAGCTTCAGGCGCTCTTGGCTGGGCAGTAACAGAAATGGAAAAGCGTTATAAAATGTTTGCTGACCGCGGTGTGCGTGACCTTGCGGGCTATAACAAATTTGTTGAATCTCTTCCAGAAGAAGAAAGAGAAGATGTTGAAAAAATGCCTCATATCGTCATAATTATTGACGAGCTTGCAGACCTTATGATGACAGCTCCTAACGAGGTTGAGGATTCTATTAACCGTATTGCCGCTAAGGCGAGAGCTGCGGGTATGCACCTTATAATTGCTACACAACGTCCCTCTGTTGATGTTGTTACAGGTGTAATTAAGGCAAATATACCAACACGTATTGCATTTGCGGTTTCAAGCCAGATAGATAGTAGAACTATTCTTGACTCAGCAGGTGCAGAAAAACTTCTTGGTAGAGGCGATATGCTATTTAGCCCTGTTGGCTCCACTAAGCCAAACCGTATTCAAGGCTGTTTTGTGAGCGATGAAGAGGTTGAGGCTGTTGTTGATTATATTAAGGGGGACAGAACTGCTGATTATGACGATAATGTTATGGTAGAAATTGAGCGTCAGGCGGCGGTTGAAAAGAAACAGAAGACAGGACTTATTGAAGATGGTCCTGACGAAGACCCAATGCTTAAAGAAGCAATACAGATTATTGTAGAAAACGGTATGGCTTCAACATCTTTCCTGCAAAGAAAGCTTAAACTTGGCTATGCAAGAGCAGGAAGAATAATAGATGAAATGGAGCAACGCGGAATAGTAGGCCCTTATGAGGGTTCAAAGCCGCGAAAGGTACTTATAACTAAAGAACAGCTTATGGAAATGGAAGCCGGCGGAGAGGATTAAGTTTTGAAGAAGACGGGTAAAAATTCACTTGCAGCTATAGTAACAGGTTTAGTTTGTACAATAATATTTGGCATTATTTTTGCGCAAAATGCAGGTATTTTTAGCAAAAAAGGAATTGTTTTTTCACCGTCCGAATTTAATACATCCGATGATTTTGTTAAAGTTATAGATGTTGGTCAAGGCGATAGTATTCTAATTTACAGCAATGAATATTCCTTACTTGTTGATACGGGAATTTCAGATAATGCTAATAATCTTTGTGCGGTACTTGACCGATGTGAGATTGATACAATAGATGTTCTTTTGCTGACTCACCTTGATAGTGACCACACAGGCGGTATTTCAAGAGTGTGCGAAATATACGGAATTTCAAATCTTATTTTGCCTGAGCTTTCGGTTGAAAGCGAGGGATTACCTGCGGCTGAAATTGCTATTAATAAGGTAGCAAAATCAGGCGGCGAAATTCTAATGGCAAAGCAGGGTATGAATTTTGAAATCGGTGAGTTTAATGTTACGGTTATAGGCTGCTATACCGATTTAAAGGACGAAAACAGCCGTTCTGTAATTACAATGGCAGAGATAGACGGCAAGAAATTTCTTCTCACAGGAGATATGAGTGCTAAAACCGAAAAAGAAATGATAAATGATGGGATAAACTTTAAATGTGATGTTTTAAAGGTAGCTCATCATGGAAGCAGTTCTTCTTCAACCGATGATTTTCTTAAAAAAGCAAAACCGCGTTATGCGGCTATTTCTGTTGGCGCATATAATAGCTATGGACATCCGCATAACAATGTTTTAGCTGCTTTAAATTATTATGGTGCGAAAACTTTTCGCACTGATTTAAGCGGAGATATAACCTTTTTAGTTAAAGAGGGAAAAATATCTGTGAATACATCAAATTAAAAGGAGTGACAACTTTATGTGTGGCTTTGTAGGATTTACAAACTACATAAAAGATGACGGAACAGTTCTCGAAAAAATGATGAACCGCATTGTTCACCGCGGTCCTGACTCTGCGGGAAAATTCGTTGACGGTGATGTTGCTTTAGGATTTAGAAGACTAAGCATTATCGACCTTGCAGAAGGCGATCAACCAATGTTCAACGAGGATAAAAGTTTAGTTCTTACCTTTAACGGTGAAATATATAATTTTAAAGATTTACGCGCCGAACTTTTAGAGGCGGGACATACCTTTGCCAATAATTCTGACAGTGAGGTTTTGCTTCACGGTTATGAAGAGTGGGGCGAGGAATTGGTAAAACGTCTTCGCGGTATGTTTGCATTTGTTATTTTTGACCGCAAGGAAAAATCTATCTTTGCCGCGCGTGATATGTTTGGAATTAAGCCATTTTACTATACATTTATGGGCGAAAGTTTTATTTTTGGCTCAGAAATAAAGTCGTTCCTTGACCATCCCGATTTTAAAAAGGAATTCAACCACGAGGCATTGGCTCATTATTTATCATTCCAATATTCTCCCGCAGAAGAAACCTTTTTCAAAAATGTGTTTAAGCTTCCGCCTGCGCATTATTTTACCTTTAAAAACGGTGAAATGAATAAAGTGCGTTATTGGATGCCCGATTTTTCTGAAACCGAAGGTGTGTTAGAATATTTTGCAGACCTTACTGATGCTACTGTAAGAGAGTCTGTAGCGGCTCATAAAATTGCCGATGTTGAGGTTGGTTCTTTCCTTTCTTCAGGCATAGATTCAAGCTATATAGCTGAGGCTGCTAATGTTGATAAAACCTTTACAGTAGGCTTCGAAAGTCCAGATGGGGATAGATATAACGAAATTCATTTTGCTAAGGAATTTGCTGATACGATAAAGGTTGAAAATATTTCAAAGATTATTACTCCTGAGGAATATTGGTATACTTTCCCTAAAATTCAGTATCATATGGACGAGCCTTTGGCAGATCCTGCCGCTATTGCTTTGTATTTTGTGAGCAAATTAGCAAGTGAGCATGTTAAGGTTGTAATGTCGGGTGAGGGGGCTGACGAGCTTTTTGGCGGATACAGAATATATCAAGAACCGATAACCCTTACCTTTTATGATAAACTACCATTTAGCGTTCGACGTATCATATCTAAAATTTGTGAGCATTTACCTCAAAAGCACGGTATAAATTATCTTGTAAGACGTGGAAAAACCATTGAAGAACGTTTCATTGGCAATGCAAATATTTTTTCTGTTAAAGAAAGAAATACACTTCTTAAGAACGTAATTGCTAAAAACGCGGCAGAGCCTAAAATACTTTGCGATAAGTTCTATAGCGAGGTAAGGGATAAAGATACCGTTACCAAAATGCAGTATCTTGATATTAATATGTGGCTTATGGGTGATATTTTGCTTAAAGCTGATAAAACAAGTATGGCAAACTCTTTGGAACTTCGCGTTCCTTTCCTTGATAAAAAGGTTATGGAATTTGCATCTACTATTCCGCTAAAATGCAGAGTAAATACCCAAACAACCAAGTTGGCTCTTAGAAAAGCGGCAGAAAAAACTTTACCGAGAAGAACTGCCACCAAGGATAAATTGGGTTTCCCAGTTCCTATCAGAGTATGGCTTAAAGAGGAACAGTATTATAATAGGGTAAAGGAAGCGTTTACTACCGATTATGCAAACGAATTTTTTGATACAGAAAAATTATTGCAGTTACTCGAAACTCACAAATCAGGCAAAGCAGATGTGAGTCGTAAAATTTGGACAGTTTATACCTTCCTTGTTTGGTACGAGCAGTTTTTTATTATTGAAAAATAAATTGAACGGTCATCGAAAGATGACCGTTTTTATATTTCTTGAAAATGCAAGTGAAATATGTCGATATAAAAAATATTTTTTAAGTTTATTCATCCACACGAAAGGCAATAATGATTTTAAGAGGTGTGGGTATGTATAACAATAAAGTTGTAATATGCGGAGTGGACACTTCAAAGCTTCCGCTTTTAAAGGAAAAGGATAAGGAAAGGCTTTTGCGTGAAGCAAAATCGGGCAACAATAATGCAAGGGAAGAATTAATTAGTGGTAATTTGCGTTTAGTGCTAAGTGTTATACAAAGGTTTACGGGCAGAGGCGAAAATCTTGATGATTTGTTTCAAGTAGGCTGTATAGGGCTTATAAAGTCTATAGATAATTTTGATGTCACACAGCAAGTGCGCTTCTCCACATACGCGGTGCCAATGAT
Organism: Clostridia bacterium; assembly: GCA_017549905.1. GTDB lineage: Bacteria > Bacillota > Clostridia > Oscillospirales > Acutalibacteraceae > UBA737. The sequence continues at coordinate 4,732 of JAFYNC010000194.1, forward strand.
AATTGGTGAAATCAGAAGATATCTTAGAGATAACAGTGTAATCAGAGTTAGTCGTTCAATAAAGGATACCGCATATAAAGCTATGCAAGCAAAGGAAAAACTTATGTCAGAAAGTCAAAACGAGCCTACTGTGAGCGAAATTGCAAAAGAACTTGGTATACCGAGGGCAGAGGTGGTAATTGCTCTTGAAAGTATCGTTAGTCCAATGTCGCTTTATGATCCTATTTATTCCGATGGGGGAGATACTATATATGTTCTTGACCAGTTGGGCGATAATAATGATGATAACAACTGGCTTGATGAAATTTCACTTAAAGAGGCAATAAAAGATTTAAGCGAGCGTGAAAAGCATATTTTAACCTTAAGGTTTATGCAGGGCAAAACACAAATGGAGGTTTCGCGCGAAATAGGTATTAGTCAGGCTCAGGTATCGCGACTTGAAAAGGGCGCACTTGATAAGATTAAAGCATAAAAAAATCGGTGTTTTCACCGATTTTTATTATATAATTATTTAAAATATACTTGTTTATTACCAATAATTGTTTTATAATGATAAAAAAGGTTTTAAATGTTTTTAAAAGAGGAATTACAAATGAGAATTGTTATAAAAATCGGAACTTCAACCTTGGCTCATAGCACAGGCAGAATAAATATTCGCAGAGTGGAAGAACTTTGCAAGGTGATTAGTGATTTAAAAAATGCGGGACATGAAATAATTCTTGTATCCTCAGGTGCTATCGGAATGGGTGTTGGAAAGTTATCTTTAAACGGTAAGCCAACTGATATTCCTACAAAGCAAGCGGCAGCAGCGGTTGGACAATGTGAACTTATGTATGTATATGATAAACTTTTTTCTGAATATAATCACACTGTTGCTCAAATTCTTATTACAGGCGCTGATGTTGAGCACCCCGAGCGCAGAGAAAACTTTGAAAACACAATGCGCAGACTTTTAGAACTCAAGGTGCTTCCTATTGTAAACGAAAACGATTCTATTGCAACTGAT
>JAFYNC010000195.1 GCA_017549905.1 Clostridia bacterium
GAAGGAGAAGAAAATGGGTAAATACACATCTATAGGCGGTCAGGCACTTATTGAGGGCATAATGATGAGAAGCCCTGAAAAAACAGCGCTCGCTGTAAAAACGCCTGATGAAAGCATAGATATTACATATCTTGAACAAAAAAGTTTAAAGGATAAATATAAAGTATTAAAACTTCCGATTGCAAGAGGAGTTATAAGCTTTGTGGAAGCTATGATTCAAGGATATAAGGCATTAATGATTTCGGCTGAAAAGTCGGGCTTTGCAGATTTAGAGGAAGAAAAGGAAACTAAAGAGAAAGAAAACAGTTGGTTGTTTAATATTATTATGATAATCGGCTCGGTTTTCGGTGTGGCTCTTGCAGTTGTGCTTTTTATGCTTTTACCTCGCCTTTGTGTTTCGGGACTTGAATGGTTGTTTAAATCAGAGTTTTCAAAGCTTGCAAGGTCGGGCATTGAGCAGTTTTTAAAACTTGCGGTTTTTGTTCTTTATGTGTGGGCAGTATCTTTTATGAAGGATATTAAGCGAATGTTTATGTATCACGGCGCCGAGCATAAAACTATTTTTTGCTATGAAAAGGGCTTAGAACTCACAGTGGAAAATGTTCGCGAACAAAAACGCTTTCACCCACGTTGCGGAACATCATTTATGATATTAATGATACTTGTAAGTGTTATAATTTCTACTCTTGTTCAAATGATTTTCCCAAGCGTGTATGATTTGGCATGGGTTTGGGTTTTAATTAAAATACTATTAGTACCGCTCACTTGCGGTGTAGGCTTTGAGGTTTTAAAATTCTGCGGCAGATATGATAACGTGGTAACAAAAGTAATTTCTGCACCGGGAATTTGGCTTCAGAGAATTACCACTAAAGAGCCTGAGGATAAAATGATTGAGGTTGCTATTGCGGCTCTTAAAGCGTGTGAACCGGAGATTCCGGATGTTGACAGAACTATAGATAACGAGGAAAAAGATGACAATATTTGAGGCTTATAATTCCACAAAGCAGAAGCTCATGAAGGCGGGAATTGAGGACTATGTGTTTGAGGCTAAGCAAATTATAAAGCACATTACAGGTCTTAATGCTACCGCGATTTTAACAAACTATAACAGAAACTTAACAGAGTTTCAGCAAAATAATCTAACCGCGCTTTTAAGACAGCGCGAAATAAGATACCCCCTTCAGTATATATTCGGCGAGTGGGATTTTTACGGAAGACCTTTTTACGTAGGTCCGGGAGTGTTAGTTCCAAGGGCTGATACCGAAACCTTGGTTGAGGCAGGTCTTGATTATTTAAAGGATAAGCAAGGTCCTAAGATTTTAGACCTTTGCGCAGGTAGCGGTTGTATTGGAATTACTTTTGCGTGCGAGCGCAAGGATTCTGAAGTTTTGATGGTTGAAAAATTCGACGAGGCAATAAACTATGCCGAGAGGAATATTCATAAAAATAATGCAACAAACTCTGCGATAAAAAAAGGCGATGTATTTGACTCGGTTGAAGCAGAGGGGAGTTATGATTTAATTGTAAGCAATCCTCCTTATATTGCGGAAAGCGAAATAAACGAAATGTCACCCGAAACTCAGTTTGAGCCTCAAACAGCGTTGCTCGCAAAAGATGATGGCTTAGAATTTTACAAAGCAATAGCCAATAACTATAAAAAAGCGCTCAAAAACGGCGGTATGTTAGCATTTGAGGTTGGCTTTAAGCAGAGCGAAGCAGTGGCAGAAATATTAAAATTGGCAGGCTTTGCTGATATAAAATTCAAAAAAGATTTAAGTGATATAAACCGCGTGGTTATTGGTATATACGAATTTTAAACTGAAAAGAGGAATGGAAAATGGCTAAAACACAGAACATAAAAACTCCTGTAAGAAAGATTGAGGACGAAGAAAAGCAAAAAGCTCTTAAAACCGCGATGGACCAAATAGAAAAGAAATTTGGTAAGGGCGCGGTAATGCGTCTTGGCGAGAACACCGCTATGAATATAGAGCATATAAAAACAGGCTCTTTAATGCTTGATATAGCTCTCGGAATCGGCGGTATTCCAAAGGGCAGAATAGTTGAAATTTACGGACCTGAATCATCAGGTAAAACAACCGTTGCACTTCACTGTGTGGCAGAGGCTCAAAAGGCAGGGGGAACCGCGGCGTTTATCGATGTTGAACATGCACTTGACCCTGTTTATGCATCTCACTTAGGTGTTGATATTGACAGCCTTTTAGTTTCACAACCCGATTCAGGTGAACAAGCACTCGAAATTGCAGAGGCGCTTGTTCGTTCAGGCGCGGTGGATATTATAGTTGTTGACTCTGTAGCGGCGCTTGTAACAAGAGCCGAGATTGACGGCGAGATGGGCGACAACCATGTGGGTCAGTTGGCACGTCTTATGTCGCAGGCAATGCGCAAGCTTGCGGGCGCGCTTTCAAAATCAAACTGCGCGGCTATATTCATTAACCAATTACGTGAAAAAATCGGTGTTATGTATGGTAACCCTGAAACTACACCTGGCGGTAGAGCGCTTAAATTCTATGCAAGTGTTAGAATTGATGTTAGAAAGGGCGAGCCCGTAAAGGATGGTAACGATATAATCGGTACTCATACCAAGGTTAAAATTGTTAAAAACAAGGTGGCCCCGCCATTTAAAACCGCTGAATTCGATATTATGTACGGTACAGGTATTTCGCATACAGGCGAAATTGTTGATGCAGGCGTTGAGCTTGGTGTTTTGAAAAAGTCTGGCGCTTGGTTCTACTATGGCGAAACAAGACTCGGCCAAGGCAGAGATAATGTTAAAAAATTGTTTGAAGATAATCCCGAACTTGCAGAGGAAATTGAAAACAAGATTATGGCAACCGTATCAGAGGACAATGAAATTACCATCTCCACAGGTGATGGTGCTATAGAAATTATGCCTGAGGAACCTATGATTAGTCCCCGTAAGACTGTTGATATAGATATTGCGGTTGACGAATAATGCAGATAACTGCCATAAATAAAGATAAAAAGCATCTGACAAAAATAACCTTTTCAAACGGTGAAGAATGCTTTTTAGATAATGATGTTGTAAGCGAAAACGGGCTATCTATAACCGCCCAAATAGATGAAGAATTTTTAAGTGAGCTTAAATTTTCTTCGGATTTTAAGCGGGCAAAATCGCGGGCGCTTTGGTATCTTGACAGAATGGATTACACCGAAAAGGCGCTTTATGAAAAATTAGTAAGGGCAGGATTTTCAAAAAAAGCTTCTGCCGCGGTCATAGCAAAGCTTTGCGAATTAGCGCTTATTGATGATAGGCGCTATGCCGAAAGAATGGCAGACCGTTTGACAGCAAACAACATTTCAAAAAGAGAAGCGCTTAATAAAATGTATCTAAAAGGTATACCTCTTGATTTGGCAAAAGAAGTATTAAGCCAAACCGAAAGCGATGAGGGCGCACAAATTAAAGCTTTGTTGGAGGGTAAGTTTGCTTATAAATTAACCCTCGAAAACGGAGTGGAAAAGGTTTTTGCCGCGCTTGTAAGAAAAGGTTTTTCTTTTTCGGCGGTCAGAAGTGCTTTGAAACAATATATAGAAGAACTATAATTATATTATCGGGGTATTAGACTGCAGTTTCGCATAAATATTGGCGGATTGACAGCCGAGGCACTCGGTGAATTTTGTGAGGAAGATTAAATGTATAAAGTAGCAATGGTTTCGCTTGGATGTCCTAAAAATCAGGTTGATGCCGAGGTAATGCTAAAACTTTTAGATAATGCGGGGTTTGAGATAACTCCTGCCGAGGCAGAGGCGGACGCGATTATTATTAACACCTGCGGTTTTATTGAGGCCGCAAAGGCTGAGGCTATTGAAAATATTTTAGAAGCCGCCAACTATAAGAGCGATGGCAACTGCAAAGCGCTTATAGTTACAGGCTGTCTTGCCGAAAGATATAGGGACGATGTCACAGAAGAAATACCCGAGGTTGATGTTTGTGTGGGTATTGGCTCTAACTCTAAGATCGCAGAAATTGTTAAAAATGCAATTGAGGGCAAAAAGCAAAACTGTTATGGTGAAAAGGAAGATTTACAGCTTGGCGGAGATAGAGTGTTAGGCGGATATCCTTTTAGCACCTACCTTAAAATTGCTGACGGTTGTGATAACTGTTGCACCTATTGCGCGATACCTAAAATAAGGGGTAGAATGAGAAGCCGAACTATTGAAGACTGTGTGGCGGAGGCTAAAAAATTAGCGCTTGATGGTGTAACCGAACTTATAGTAGTAGCTCAGGACACAACTGCCTACGGCACTGATTTATACGGCGAGCCAAAACTTGCAGAACTTTTAAGCGAACTTTGCAAGGTTGAGGGACTTCATTGGATAAGAACACTTTATACCTATCCAGACAAAATAACCGATGAGCTTTTAGATGTAATAGCGCGTGAAGAAAAACTTGTGAAATATCTTGATATTCCTTTACAGCATATAAACGGCGAAATTCTAAAGCGAATGAATCGTAAAGGTGATAAGGATAGTATTTCAACATTAATTGATAAAATAAGAGTAAAAATTCCGGATATTACGCTTAGAACTACATTGATTACAGGTTTCCCCGGTGAAACCGAGGAGCAATTCTGCGAATTGGCAGAGTTTGTTAAAGAAAAGCGATTTGACAGACTTGGTTGTTTCACCTATTCTGCCGAGGATGGTACTGTGGCGGCAGAACTTTCTGATCAGATAGATGAGCAGACCAAAAATGACCGAATGGAAAACATAATGGAACTTCAAATGACCATTGCCGCAGAGAAAAATGAACAAAAGCAAGACAGTGTTACAGAGGCAATAATTGAGGGCTGGGACGATTATATTAAATGCTATTTTGGAAGAACGGTTGCAGATGCCCCTGAGATAGACGGCAAAATTTTCTTTATGTCAACAAAACCGCTTAAAATAGGCGATTATGTTAAGGTTAGAATAAACGATTCTATAGATTATGATTTGTTAGGAGAAACAGAAGAATGAATACACCAAATAAATTAACTCTCGGCAGAATGATTGCAACACCAATTTTTATGGCAACTATGCTTATTAATTTTCCGTATCACTATTTAGTATCTCTTGTTTTGTTTATTTTAGCATCACTTACCGATATGATAGACGGACAAATGGCAAGAAAATATAATATGGTAACCGATTTTGGAAAGTTTATGGACCCACTTGCAGATAAAATGCTCACAACTGCGGCTTATCTTGGATTTATGTTTGTTTATGGCGGCGGAAAGTTCAGTTGGCATATTGTGGTTATAACCTTTATTGTGCTTTTCAGAGAATTTGCGGTTTCCTCTATACGTCTTGTAGCAGTAACTGCAGGTGGAAAGGTTGTTGCCGCAAATATGTGGGGCAAATGCAAAACCGTAAGTCAAATGGCAGGTATTATTTTGGCTCTCGGCGTGTATGCTTTAAATGAATTTGTAACATTATCAAACAATACTTTTGGTTTGCTTGATACAGTTATTATAATTTTGTTCTGGGTTTCGGCTGTTCTTTGCGTTATTTCAGGCGCAATTTATATTTGGGGCGGCAGAGAATATATTAAGAACGCAAAATAATTAGTAGGTGACAAGGTTTGTTTAACAGATTAAAGGAAGATATAAAAGCCTTTCGTGACCGCGACCCCGCGGCTAAAAGTGATTTGGAAATTTATTTTCTTTATCCCGGATTTAAGGCTATAAGAATGCATAGATTAGCGCATTTCTACTATACCCATGGGCTACAATTTTTAGCACGTTTTGTGTCGCAAAGGGCGGCAAGAAAAACGGGTATAGAAATTCACCCCGGTGCTACTATAGGCAGAAGACTTGTTATCGACCACGGAACAGGTATTGTAATAGGTGAAACCACTGAAATCGGCGATGATGTTATTATTTATCAGGGTGTCACCTTGGGCGGTACAGGTAAGGATACCGGAAAACGTCACCCAACCATTGGCAACAATGTTATGATTAGTGCGGGCGCTAAGGTTTTAGGTCCGTTTAAAATAGGTGATAATTCGCGCGTTGCGGCAGGCGCTGTTGTGCTTGAAGAAGTGCCTCCTAATTCCACAGTGGTGGGTATACCTGCGCGAGTTGTCCGTCAGGATGGTAAAAAGGTAGGCCACGAACTTGACCAAATTCATATTCCTGACCCTGTAAAACAGAAGATGGAAAGCCTTGAAAAACGAATAGCCGAACTTGAAAAGGAGATAGCGAGATGAAAATTTTTAATACACTTACAAGAAGTAAGGATGAATTTAAACCTATAAACGAGGGCGAGGTTAAGATTTATGCCTGCGGTCCTACCGTTTATAACTATATTCACATCGGAAATGCAAGACCGCTTTGTGTTTTTGATGTGCTACGCCGTTATTTTGAATGGCGCGGTTATAAGGTGAATTTTGTTCAGAACTTTACGGATATTGATGATAAGCTTATTAGAAAAGCAAATGAAGAGGGTATTACTGTACCTGAGGTTGCAGAGCGCTTTATAGGCGAATTCTGGACTGATGCTAAAGGTCTTAATGTGCGTGAGGCTACAGTACACCCAAAAGCTACCGAAAATATTGAGCAAATTCAGAATATAATTTCTTCACTTATGGAAAACGGCTATGCTTATGAGGCAGGCGGAGATGTTTATTACAGAGCAAAAAAATTCTCAGAATACGGCAAACTTTCTCATCAGCCGCTTGAGGATTTAGAGGCAGGCGCTCGAATTGAGACAGGCGATATTAAGGAAGATCCAATGGACTTCTGTCTTTGGAAAGGCGCAAAACCGGGCGAACCTTATTGGGAGTCGCCTTGGGGCAAGGGCAGACCGGGTTGGCATATTGAATGCTCAGCTATGGCAGGCAGATACCTTGGTAAAACAATAGATATTCACTGTGGCGGACTTGACCTTATTTTCCCGCACCACGAAAACGAAATCGCTCAGAGTGAGGCGGCAAACGGCTGTGAGTTTTCACACTATTGGATGCACAACGGCTTTATAAATGTCGATAATCACAAAATGTCAAAGTCACTCAACAATTTCTTTACCGTACGTGATGTTGCGGAAAAATTCGGATACGAGCCTATCCGTTATTTCCTTGTTTCTTCTCAGTACAGAAGCCCAATTAATTATTCGGTTGATATTATAGAACAGGCTAAAAATTCACTTGACAGATTATATACCTGTCGTGATAATATAGATTTTGCGCTTAAAAATGCGACCGA
>JAFYNC010000196.1 GCA_017549905.1 Clostridia bacterium
AAGTTAAGGAAATTCGCTTAGGTCTTAGTATTGATGTTCATGACTTTGAAACCAAAGGTAAGCATGCAATTCGTTTTTTGCAGGACGGTAATAAGGTAAAGGTTTCAATTCGTTTCCGTGGCCGTGAATTAGGTCATCCCGAAATTGGTCTTGACACTATGAATCGCTTTGCAGAATTTTGCAGTGAGTATGCTTCGGTTGAAAAGGCTGCTAAGATGGAGGGACGTAATATGCTTATGTTCCTTAGCCCAAAATCAGGTAAATAATGTTGTAAAATAATATAGGGAGGACTTAAAATGCCTAAGATTAAAACACACAGTGGCGCCAAGAAGCGCTTTAAGCTTACCAAAACCGGTAAAGTAAAAAGAGCACATGCTTTCAAGTCACACATCCTCAACAAGAAGACAACCAAGCGTAAGAGAAATCTTCGCAAGACCGTTACTGCTGATGTAACAAATGTAGCAGCAGTTAAGAAAATGATTCCTTATAAATAAGGAAAAGATTTAATGGAGGTAAACACAGATGGCACGTGTTAAAGGTGCGTTGGCAACACGCAAAAGAAGAAAAAAGATTTTAAAGCTTGCTAAGGGCTATTTTGGCGCTAAGTCTAAGCTTTTTAAAACTGCGAAAGAAGCCGTAATGAAATCCGGCAACTATGCATATGTTGGTCGTAAGCAGAAAAAGCGCGATTTCCGCAGACTTTGGATTACCCGTATTTCTGCTGCTTGCAAAATGAACGAAATTAACTATTCTTCATTTATGAACGGCTTAAATAAGGCTGGTGTTCAGATCAACCGTAAGATGTTGGCTGATTTAGCTGTTAACGATGCTAATGGCTTTGCTACATTAGTTAAGGCTGCTAAGAAAGCTTTAGAAAAATAATTTATTATCGCCCGCGGGTATCCACGGGCGACTTTTTCATTTTTATTTACAAATAAAAGGGGCATATTTTGATGGATTTTAAGGCTATTTCAAGCAAGGACAATTCACTTATCAAACTGGTTTCCGCCTTACAGAAAAGCGCTAAAAGCCGCCGTGAAAACGGTCTTTTTGTGCTTGAGGGGTTGCGCATTTGTGATGATGCGAGTATTAACGGAATACAGTTTGATAAGTTAATTGTATCGGAAAGTGCTAAAATTAAATATGAAAATGAAGTAGAAAAATTTGCAGAAAATTCCAAAGAGTGTTTCACTATTCCTGATAGTATTTTTAAGAAAATCAGTGATACACAGAGCCCTCAAGGAATAATTGCAGTGGCAAAAATTCCTGCAAATAACACCGAGATTGACTTAAACGGCAGATACATTGCCCTCGAAAATTTATCTGACCCATCAAATTTAGGCGCAGTTTCGAGAACTGCAGAGGCACTTGGTGTTTCGGGTATTATTATATCTGATAATTCCTGTGACCCATATTCACCAAAGGTTTTGCGCGCATCAATGGGTACACTACTTAGAATGCCTGTTATAATTTTTACGGATTTTGCTAATGAAATTAAAAATTCAGGACTTAAAAGTTATGCCTGTGTTGTTGATAGAGATGCCAAAAGTATTAGTCAAATTGATTTTACTAACGGCAGTGTGCTTATAATCGGTAATGAAGCAAATGGAATTACAAATGCTACAAAATCTGTTTCAAACGCTCTTATAACCATTAAAATGTCGGGCAAGGCAGAGTCGCTTAACGCTGCTATTGCGGCTTCAATAGCAATGTGGGAAATGATGAAATGATAAGATATCTTATTTGGTTACAACAAGCTTTAGGTGTAGGTAATATACGCTCTATAAAGGCTTTATCGTATTTTGGTGATGCAGAAAAGATTTTTAGTTCAAAAGTTTCTGAGCTTGAAAAAAGCAAAACTTTCACTAAGAAAGACATTTTAAAACTTCAAAATACTTCTTTGTCTGACGCTCTTAAGATTATGGCAGACTGCAAGAAAAACAATATTGAAATTTTAGGGTTCGGTGATGAAAAATATCCCGATTGCTTATCTCAAATTGATGATGCACCACTTGTTTTATACATAAAGGGTAAACTGCCGGATTTTGACAATACACCGACGATATGTATTGTAGGACCGCGAAAGGTCAGCGAATTTGGCAAACGAGCCGCTTATTCTTTAGGATACAGATTAGCAGCAAGCGGTTTTACGGTTGTTAGCGGTGGTGCTATTGGCACTGACACTTATGCGCATGCAGGCGCCCTAAAATCAGCCGGAAAAACTGTTCTTTGTATGGGCTGTGGCATAATGAGTAATTATCTGCCCGAAAACAAAAAACTACGTGATACGGTGGAAAAAACAGGTTGCCTTATTAGCGAATATCCGCCTTATTGTGATGCTAATAGATATACTTTTCCAATGAGAAATCGCATTATGTCGGCTTTAAGCCTTGGAACAGTGGTGATAGAAGCGCCTAATAAAAGCGGTTCACTTATAACTGCACGTCACGCGAATGAACAGGGTAGAGATGTATTTGTAATCCCGGGTTCACCAAGTCTAAAAGAATACAAAGGCTCAAACGCGCTGTTGAGGGATGGTGCAAAGCCACTTTTAGATATTTCTGATATTTTTGGTGAATATATTGCCCGTTTTCCTGATAAAATCAATATAGAAAAGGCATTCGAAAATCCTAAAATTATCAATAAGAAACCAAAAGAAGAAATAAAAATAGAAAAAAATGAAAAAAAGTTGCCTCAAACACTTTCAAATAATGCAAAAATAGTGT
>JAFYNC010000197.1 GCA_017549905.1 Clostridia bacterium
GTTAAAAAATCTAGCACGGCGTGGAATAATGTATGTCTTGCAGTTCAATCGGCGTATGAAATATTACATCGCATTTTCGGAAATCTTGAAAAAGTATTCAAAGACATTTTTGGCTTTATTTTCGCGATACTTGAGGGTAAATGGGGATTAGCGTGGGAATATGCTAAAAACGCATTTTTTCACGTGATTGATACCATTGTTGGCACTTTATCCGATTTTATGAATTTTTTCGTAAAGTGCATAAACGGGATTATCGACAAAGTCAATGAAGCCATCAAGAAAGCTAAACAGCACGAATGGATAACAAACGCGCTTGAAAAAGTAGGCATTAAACTTAAAGAAGTTGACAATATCAAGCCTATTAATCTAAGTGATAAATTAGGGCTTACAAAACTTATTAAAGAAAGTGATAGTGTTATTGCAAAGGCAACAGCAAAAGCGACTCAAACAATAGAAACTAATCTCGGAAAAGTCGAAAAATTATCATCTGATGTTGCAGAAGAAGTACAAAACAAAACAAAAGAGACCGCAAGCGACGGCATTGCGTGGAGCATAAAACTTCTTCAGCAAGACATAGACAGGCTCAATCACGAGAAAGAAAACGCAATTATCCGCGCACAAAACGCTAAAGCAAGTGAAAAGGAAATCGCTGATATAAATATCTTTTACCAGCAGAAAATCATTGCAATACAAATTCAGCGCCTCAACCTTGAGAAAAAACAAGCATTGGAAGCGGAAAAAGACGCTAAAATCAGGGGTGATATTGAAGCCTATTATGCAAATCTTATTGCTCAACTCGAATGGGAAAAAGAAACAAAAATCCGTGAAGAAAAGATAAAAACGGGTGAATGGGATAAAAAACTTAAAGAGCAAAAACTTTCAAACCTTGAGAAAGAAAAAGAAAAGGAATTAAAACTTGCAAAAATAAGAAAGGCAACACCTCAAGAAGTCGCAGAAATTGAAAAGAAATATAACGAAAAAATCCGCGCGCTCAAACTTGAATTGCTGGAACTCGAAAGACAGGCAGCATTAGAGGGTATCAAAGACGCAGAAGAAAAGGCAGCAGCAGAGGAATATTATAACGAAAAGGAAAAGCAGATACTTGCAGAGGGTGCAGCGGAGGAGCAAGAGCAAAGAGATAAAAGCGTAGAAGAAGAGCAAAGTAAATGGGATAAGTTCAAGAAAATGATAGCGCCTTATGTTAACGGTGTCATAAATGCTGTTAAAAAGACAACAGCCGTTATGACAAAATTAACAAAAGCATTTGTTTCAACTTTCAAAACTTTATTTTCCACTGTGGGAAAATTTGCAACAACGGCTTTCAAGGGGATTACAAAAGGCTTAAAAACGGCGTTTGATTTCAATCCTGATGAGGCATTGAACGCTGTCTTAGAGTTCGAGGATAAGATATTAACTTTCTTTACTCTGACTTTGCCGAAATTGCCAAAATTTTTTGAAAGCGTTATGACTTCTATCGTGCATTTGATTGACTCGCTCATCAAAAATATTAATATGGACGAGTTAGCCAAAATTATAGAGTCAATCTTAACAACAATTGTTACATATCTTCCAGAGATTATCGCAAAAGCAATCCCGCTTATTGTTAGACTCGTTGATACAATTTGCACGACTCTTGTTAATAACGCTCCAAAAATTATAAATGCAATTAGTCAAATTCTGCAAGCGATAGCAAAAGCAATCCCGCAATTATTACCGCAGATTGTATCGCTTGTTGTTGCTCTTTTCGAGGGAATAGCGCAAGTTCTTACGGATAATGCTCAAATAATCGTAGAAGCGATAGGCTCTGTGATTATGGCAATTATTAACAATTTGCCGCGTATCTTGAAAGCACTTGTATCAGCAATTTTGACGCTTATCAAAGAAATTGCTGCATATATTGTCAATAATCAAGACCAGATAGCGCAGGATTTTAGCGACATCGTAAAAGCGATTGTTGATTCAATAGCAGAATTTGTGCAAAACGGCGGATGGAAAAAGCTCCTTGAAGCGATTGTTGCAATTGTAAAAGCAATCAATAAAGCGCTTATTGATAACTTGCCGTCAATTGTTGATACGATTGAAGAAATGCTTCCAGACCTTGTGGATGCAATAATTGAAATTATTGTTGAAATAAATAAAGCAAGCTCTAAACTTATGCCGCATTTAATGCGCTTGGTTTTTGCAATATTGAGGGCTATTCTTGACATTATATCAGACCAAGAAGTGATAGAAACCTCTCTTGATGTTTTAGTGGATTTGATAGAACAGTTGATTTATCAGTTAGTTCAGAACTTGCCAATTTTCATTCCGCTCATTGTCAAAGGTATTCTAACGCTTATTAGTGGTATTGTTCGACGTATTCCAGAATTTGTTGTAGCAATCGTCAAAGGACTTGTAAAAGGGTTCAAAGATATGGACTGGAAGAAACTTGTTAAAGAATGTTTTACGGCGTTTGTTGACGGAATAAAGGGCTTTTTTGGTATTCATTCACCATCTACAATGTTCCAAAAATTTGGCACTTATATGGTGCAGGGACTTGTTAACGGACTCAAAAATATATGGGGTAATGTATCAGGCATTTTCTCAAACCTTGCCAATAATATAGGTTCTTTCTTTACCAATTTATTCAGCAATGTTTCTTCTTGGGTTGGTTCTATCGGCTCTAAAATGGGTGAAATTGGCTCAGGCGTATGGGATAATATATCAGGCTTCTTTAGTTCGCTTGGCTCTAACATTTCTAATGCATTGAGTTCTATATTCAGCAATGTTTCTTCTTGGGTTTCATCTATCGGCTCAAAAATCGGTGAAATCGGTTCTGGAATTGGTAGCGCTGTTTCGTCTATCGGTTCTAAAATCGGCTCTGGAATTGGTAGCGCGGTTTCATCTGTAGGTAGTGCGGTTGGTAAAATAGGCTCAAAATTAAAATTTTGGGCAACAGGAACAGAAAACGCGCCTAGAGGGTTATCAATTGTTGGTGAAGCGGGTCCCGAATTAGTCGATTTCAGAGGCGGAGAAAAAGTGTATAATGCTCATAACACTGAAAAGATGTTAGCGGGTGGCGGTTCAAAGACAAATACATTCAATGTAACCTTTAACAATACTTCACAGACGACGGCTTTCACTATAATGCGTGAAATGAAACGATATTCAAGGGAAATGGCTTTTAACGGGGTTTTGTAATGCAGAAACTTATATATACAAATAGTCAAGGCGTATCAATAGACCTTACAACAGACCCATTCGGAATTACTGAATGGGAGGGGTTCTCGAATGTAGAAATGGAAGTTCAATCGCAGACAGTACCATTTCAAGACGGCTCGGTATATATTGACAACCTCTTAAGCAATAGAGAGTTATCTATCACTGTTGCAATCAATGATAATAACAATCTGTCAAAAC
>JAFYNC010000198.1 GCA_017549905.1 Clostridia bacterium
AGAAACAGGCTCCATCATTTGTCCCATCGTTCCGTCTGCCAAAATCATAGCAGTCATACGGTATTTATCAGCAAGAGCAAAGCCCTTAACTGTAAGGTCAGCCATTTCCTGAACAGAAGCAGGAGCTAAAACCAACATTTTAAAGTCACCGTGGCCGCCTGCTTTTGTAGCTTGGAAATAGTCAGACTGTGAGGGTTGTATACCGCCAAGACCTGGGCCTCCGCGCTGTACATTAACTATGAGTGAGGGGAGGTCTGCACCTGCAAGGTAAGAAAGACCTTCGCCCTTTAGCGATACACCTGGGCTTGATGAGGATGTCATAACTCTGTGGCCTGTAGCGGCTACGCCATAAACCATATTGATAGCGGCAATTTCGCTTTCGGCCTGTAAAAATGTTCCGCCGATTTTTGGCATTCTCTTAGCCATATAAGCGGCAATTTCTGTTTGAGGGGTAATAGGATAACCAAAGTAATGCATACAGCCAGCTTTAATAGCGGCTTCGGCAATAGCTTCATTACCTTTCATTAAAACCTTATCTGCCATCTTAAAATTCCTTACCTTTCTACCTTGATTATGCAGTCAGGACACATTGTAGCGCAGAAAGCACAGCCGATGCAAGCATCTTCATTTACTGCTTCTACAGGGTGGTGACCTTTTTTGTTAATTTTGTCAGCCGATAACGCTAAAACATTCTTGGGACAAGCATCAACACAAAGTCCGCAACCTTTGCATTTATCGGTTTTAAAGGTTAATTTTGCCATTTAAAGCGCTCCTTTACGTTAATTGATTTTAGACTGAAGACTTAAAGGTAAAAGATTATCTATTTTGCCTTTAAGTTCATTGTAAAGCTTATTTGATACCGATGTGCATTTTATGGGTAGTTCTGTAACAGCGGCAACCTCATTTGCATAGGAAACCGAAGAAAGCACATCATCCGCAGTAGTTTCTTCACCTAAATTAGAGTTATTAACAATGCCGGTGAATTTTATTTTGCCTGCGATTTCAATTTCCCTCATAACCTCTACTGTGGATTCAGCATCAGGTGTTAAGGGCCTAAACTTATTAATAACAAGCAAACATTCATAGTCGTTTTCTTCAAGTATAGCGGGGGAGATACGGCCAAGCGCCAAAGCGCCGCGGTCGTCGCCGCCTACATCTATAATTGCTTTAATATCCTTATTGTCTGTAAGGGAATATATCTCTGCAGGTAATGCAGGAATATCAACATTAGTGCCGGCATATTCCGAACAAATGAGTTTTATTTCCTTTTGTTCTAATTCTTCGCGGCTATCCTTTGTGCGAAAGTAGGGGTTAACTATATCCAAATCTGCAATCGCAACATTATTATAGCATTCTTTTAATAAAAATGCCATATTTATTGCAACATTTGTTTTTCCGCTGCCGTAATGACCGCAAAGTAAAGTAATTCTCTTAAAATCCATATATTACAACTTATTTCTTTGTATTTTTCCGCTTGTGGTTTTGGGAAGTGAATCTCTAAATTCCACAATTCTTGGATATTTGTAAGGAGCGGTACGATCCTTAACATAGGTTTGAATTTCCTTTTTAAGCTCGTCTGAGGGTTCAGTGCCGTTTACAAGCACAATGCTTGCCTTTACAACCTGACCTCTAACCTCATCGGGAGCGGCGGAAACACCGCACTCAAGCACGTAAGGTAATTCCATAATAACACTTTCAATTTCGAAAGGTCCAATTCTGTAGCCTGAGGACTTAATAACATCATCAATTCTACCTACATACCAATAGAAGCCGTCTTCATCGCACCAAGCAGTGTCGCCTGTGTGGTAATACTTGCCGTCCCAAGTTTCTTTGGTTTTTTCTTCATCGCCAAAGTAACAGGTAGCAAGACCGCAAGGAAGACCATTTTCTATATTAATAACGATTTCGCCTGTTTCACCAACAGGAACATCATTACCATCGCTATCAACGATGTGAACATCATAAATAGGAGCAGGTTTGCCCATAGAACCGATTTTGTGAGAAGCACCCGACATATTGCCGATTATCATTGTGCTTTCGGTTTGACCGAAGCCTTCTAAAATCTGAAGACCTGTTATTTTTTCAAATTGACGGTAAACTTCAGGATTCAAAGCCTCACCTGCAGTAGTCATATGCTTAACTGAGGATAAATCATATTTTGAAATATCTTGTTTTACTAACATTCTGAGCATTGTAGGAGGAGCGCAGAATGTAGTGATATGATATTTTGCAAACATGGGCAATATATCCGCCGCATCAAAACGGTCGAAGTCATAAACAAAGGTGGCGCCTTCGCTGAGCCACTGACCATAAAGTTTGCCCCACATAGCTTTTGCCCAACCGGTGTCAGAAATAGTAAAGTGAAGACCTTCAGGGTCAACATTATGCCAATACTTTGCAGTATGGAAATGTCCCAATGCATATTTATAGTTATGAGCGGCAATTTTGGGATAACCGCTTGTGCCCGAGGTGAAATACATCATCATAAGGTCTTCACCGCAGGGTGAATCTTCAGTTCGATTAAAACGTGTGCTATAAAGTGTGTATTCATCATCAAAGCTTCGCCAACCCTCGCGATTGCCGTTAACAATAAGTTTATGTACAAGCTGAGGATTATTTTTAGCTGCAATGTCAACTTGATTTGCGGTATCACCGTCTGCAGTGCAGATAATAGCAGAAATACCTGCTGATTTAAAACGATAATCAAAATCGTGTTCTTGTAACTGATTTGTTGCAGGAATAGCAATAGCGCCCAATTTGTTAAGACCTAAAATTGCAAACCAGAATTGGTAATGACGTTTTAAAACAAGCATTACACGGTCGCCCTTTTTGATGCCTAAGGATTTAAAATAGTTAGCGCATTGGTTAGATGCCTTTTTCATATCCTTAAAGGTAAAGCGGCGTTCCTCATGATCACGAGAAATATGAAGCATACAGAGTTTTTCGGGTTCTTTCTCTGCAAGTGCATCAACAAGGTCGAATGCAAAGTTGAATTTTTCTGTATTTTTAAATTTAATTGATGTGGGAGTGCCGTTTTCGTTTTCCTCAATATCAATAAACTTGTTATAAATACGCTCTTTAGTATCCTTTTTAACAACCTTTTCTGTTTTTTCGGCAGTAACAGGGGGAAGGTCGCTAAGTTCGGGAATAGGCTCGCCTGTAGGATTAAGAACAATAGCGTAGAATTCGCAGTCCTCACCGTTAACAGCAATCATACCGTGTGGAGTAGAACTGTCGTAATAAATACTGTCCCCAGGGCCTAAAACAACCTTATGTTCACCAACCTGCACCTTTAAGTGACCTGAAATTATAAGGTCACATTCTTGGCCCGCGTGGGTGGTAAGTTCCATATCTTTATATTGCGCATCCTCGCTGTAAACACTTTTAACATAAAGCGGTTCAGCAATACGGTTTTTAAAAGCTGCGGCAAGGTTATAATAGGTCATACCGTGAGCCTTTTCTATTCGTTGGCCTTTTCCACGTCTGGTTACAGTGTAAGATTTTAGCTTAGGACTATAACCTTCAATAATATCTGTAACGTCAACATTAAAGGCATTTGCGCATCTGTAAATAAAGGCAAAGTTTAAATCACTTTCGCCGTTTTCACATGCAATATATTCTTGTTCGCTCACTGCGGTTTTAGCCGCCATTTCGGCAGTTGTAAGGTTTACGATTTCGCGAAGTTCTTTAATTCTGCCCGCAATTTCCTTAATTTTAAAATCAAGTCCTGTAATTTGTTGCATATTTTCCTCCATATAGTTTGACTTTCGTCATTCTCGGGTAAAACCTTTAACAACAAAAGGCTCGCCCCAAAGTTATGACTTTGAGACGAGCAATGATTTATCATCTACCCGCGGTACCACTCAAATTGCAGCATCAAGCTACCACTCTTGGAATCTAACAATTCCTATGCCTTTACGCAAGCCTCACGGAGGGGTTCTACTAAAACAAAGGTTTTTTCTTCCCCTCGGCTCAGAAGCTACAATGCAAAACTGTCGCTAATGACTTTCACCAACCGTCATCTCTCTGAAAGTGCAAGAAAATGCATACTCTTCATCAAAGCCTTTAATTACTACAATGATATCACAACAATAGGGATTTGTCAATATTTTTTAGAGTTTATTTCGCTGTATTTTACCACTGATTGTCTTGGGTAAATCATCGCGGAAAACGATAACTCTTGGGTATTTATAAGGTGCGGTGTGAGATTTTACATAATTTTGGATTTCTTTCTTTAATTCCTCTGTAGGCTCGGTGCCTTTTGTAAGCACAATGCTTGCTTTTACAACCTGACCGCGAATTTCATCGGGCACAGCTGAAACGCCACATTCGAGAACATAAGGAAGCTCCATAATAACGCTTTCAATTTCGAAAGGTCCAATTCTGTAGCCTGAGGACTTAATTACGTCATCCACTCTGCCGACATACCAGAAATATCCGTCTTCATCGCGCCATGCGGTATCGCCTGTGTGATACATTCCGTCATACCAAGCATCTTTGGTCTTGGTTTCGTCAAGATAGTATTCTTTAAACAATCCGCAGGGGACTTCTTTATCGGTGTGAATAACAATTTCGCCAACCTCACCTGTGGCTACTGCTTTTCCGTCAGGGTCAACAATATCAATATCAAACTGAGGAGAAGCTTTACCCATAGCGCCAAGTTTTGGTGTTGTGCCGTAAAGATTAGCAATAGCAAGTGTTGTTTCGGTTTGACCAAAGCCTTCCATTATTTCAAGACCTGTAGCTTCCTTAAACTGTTTGAATACTTCAGGGTTAAGCGCTTCGCCTGCGGTAGTCATATGGTGAATAGAAGAAAGGTCAAACTTTTTAAGGTCGCCTCTGATAAGCATTCTGAGCATTGTGGGCGGTGCGCAGAAAGTAGTTATATTGTATTTTGCAAACATCGGCAAAATATCGTTTTCATCAAAGCGGTCGAAGTCATAAACGAAAACCGCACCTTCGCACAGCCACTGACCGTAAAGTTTGCCCCAAAGGGATTTACCCCAACCGGTATCAGAAATTGTGAGATGCAAACCGTCACGCTCACAGCAGTGCCAATATTTAGCAGTTACAAAATGACCTAAAGCATAGGTGTGCTTATGAGCTGCCATTTTGGGATTGCCTGTAGTACCCGAGGTGAAGAACATAAGTGCTGTTTCATCACCTGATGGAGTATCTTCTGTTCTTACAAATTTTCTTGTGAACAAGGGATATTCTTTATCAAAATCATGCCAACCGTCACGGCAACCGCCAACCATTATGAGATTTTTAACCTGAGGGCA
>JAFYNC010000199.1 GCA_017549905.1 Clostridia bacterium
GGCTGCAGGTCCTGCTTCCTACGGTATGACAGATACTATGGGTCGTATGCACTCTGACGCTCAGTTTGCAGGTTCTTCTTCAGTTCCCGCTCACGTTGAAATGATGGGTCTTATCGGTGCAGGTAACAACCCAATGGTTGGTATGACTGTTGCTTGTGCAGTTGCAGTTAATGAAGCACTTAATAAGTAATTTGGAATTCGAAATGCGTAATACGTAATTAAAAGGACTTGAGGTTAACCTCAAGTCCTTATCTTTTATTTTGTTATTTCTTTTATACAATTATTATATTCAGCCAATACCTGAGACTCGTTAAGAGCGGTTTTATAAAGCTTTGCGGAAACAACGGTTATGTCACCTGTTTTTGTAAAGTTTTCATCAGGATTAGATGGGTTGAGTCCTATTCCGAAAACATTGAATCCGGCGTTTCCTATATTAAACTCTCCGTTTCCGAAAGAACCGGTGGATGCGAGTTTTCCGTCTAAATAAACACTCATATTATTAGTCTTTTTATCATAAGTAGCAACACAATGAACCAAGCTGCCGTCAGTCATAAAAGCTGGTCCTCCACTTGGCCAACGTCTTGCAGCGCAAGCATATGACTTAAAGATATTTGTTACGGCATTTTCCTTAGTTGTGCCCATAAAAAATTGCAGTTGCCCTCTTTCCTCATAATCGCGATAGCATAAAGCTACGCCGCCGTCACCCAAGTTTCCAAACAGATTGGCAGCAGAATCCGAATCAACATCCTCTTCAAAATCTACGCCTTTATTGATCTGAAGGAACAATTCAATAGTACTGCCGTTCATTAACCATTTTTTATATTCATCTGCAGTCTTAAACGGTAGCTCAACAAGTAAACCTTCGTTAGCACCATTAGCATTCAAAGCTGTTGTTTTATACTCTTTATCATTATATTTAACAGTTGTTTCTTCAATAGTGCCAGCGGGCATAGAAACCGAAAGATTTCCAAGCTTATCATACGCTTTGCCATCTTTAAAGCCTAACTGGAACCAAGCCTCAGGAACAGTTTTTGCAGCCTTTACAGTTTTTGGTTTCAAAGTAGGATATGTAGGCAACTCGGTGGTCCAATTTGGAATACGATCTTGAATTTCTTCATCAGAAGGATTATAAGGCAAAGGAAATGTTACACTATATTTAGCAAAATCAAGGAACTGACGAACATTAGGGCTATCTACCAACCACTGATTAGCTTTATTTTCTGTATAACGTTCTTCGTATACAGGATAAGAAACAGGCACAATAACATAGGTTGGATCAACCTTTGAATAAAAAGCCTTTGAGCCATTTTGACCGTGATGTGCCAATTGAAGAATATCACTCTTTACATAGTCACCAAAAGCACTATATACACGGCTGGTTCCAATTGTGCCAATATCACCTGTTATCATAATGGATTGACCTTCTATTTCTATTGTGAATACAAGTGAACACTCGTTAATATCAGAATATATCTTCGGATAATGGTCTTCATGAGTAAACAGCACCTCAATAACCGAATTTCTGATATAATATTTATCTCCTGTATGAGGCATTATAGTTGGAACATCTGAATAATAATTTTCCATACAATTATAAAAATGTTCGCGACCATTTTCAAACTCACAGAAATTATAATAAAAGCTCTCTATAATAACCTGATCATGAAAATCATCAGAAAAATAATTAAACATACCAATATGGTCATCGTGCGGATGTGTGAAAATCCAAGCCGCAATAACAGGCTTTTTAGTTCCTTTTGGCGACTGCTCTTTAAGTATATTAAGAAGCTTATTAGAGTCAACCGAATCCTTATCTCCTGCTCCGCCATCGATTATAATAAAACTTCCGTCATCGAGCCTGATAACTATACCCATTCCCGAATAAGCAATATTATTCTCACCTTTAATTCCGGTAAACAAGGATTGAATATTTTTGCTCTTGTATTTGTTATCTTTTTCACGAGGATAAAGGTAGCCTAAAGGTTGAGCCACAACCTTTAGTTCATTATAATACTGTCTATAACTCAAGGTGACAACAGTTTCTTTATTTTTAAGGGTTGCAAATTTATTTTCGCCTATTTGGTTAGTTGCATACTCCATAAATCCGGCATCTAACAATGTTTGAAGATAATTATCAAACTCCAAGGGATCTATTGTTTTAATCAGTTTTATATGCTTCTCATTATCTTCCATTTCCTGCATAGATGATTCACCTGCATACTGAGGGATTTTATCAGCAGTTAATGAAGAAAGTTTTAATTCCTTCAATTTTTCTGCGCAACCCGTAAAGGTCCCCATTACGAAACATAAAGATAACAAAATAGCTAAAAACTTTGTGAATTTTTTCATTTAAAAACTCCCCCAATATTTATGCCATGATTTTTTATTAAATGTTCGCTTTAATTGTTTTGCGCTTGGTAACAGTTTGCAAAACAAAAACAAAACCCACAAGAGATATACCGATTATATCAGTTGCGATACCCGGATAAATTAAGCAAAGTCCGCCAACCGCATTCAATATACGTTCATACCATTTCATACGGTTTAAGAAAAAGCCTTCTAAAGCGGAGGATACACCGAATATACCTACAACCGAGGTTATGCAAATTAATACAACCTCTAAAAATCCGGTATCGACAAAAAGCATTGCAGGATTAAGGGCAAATACATAAGGAACAATAAATGCGCCTATTGCAAGTTTTGTTGCTGTAAATGCGGTTTTCATCGGGTTTGCCTGAGCTATAGCCGCACCTGCATAAGCCGCAAGAGCAACAGGAGGAGTAAGGTCGGCAACGATACCAAAATAAAAAACAAAGAAATGCGCCGCAATATCGGGAACTCCCATTTTAATAAGAATAGGCGCACAGGTTGCCGCCATAATACAATAGTTTGCGGTTGTGGGAACACCCATTCCGAGAACAATACAACAAAGCATTGTTAAGAAAAGAGCAATAATAACCTGATTGCCCGCAATAGAGACAATACCGTTAATAATAACGTTAGCAAGACCTGTCATAGTGATAGTACCTGCTATAATACCGGCTACACCACAAGCAACCGCAACAGTAATCATCCCTTGACCGCCTGCGGCGAGTGCCTCGAATATACGCTTAAACGAAATGCGGTTTTCCTTGTTAAACAAGCCCACAACAATTGTTGCAATAATCGCTATAGCAGCAGCATAAGCAATAGACCTTGAGCCCGAACTTACTAAGCCAATTAAAATAACCAAAGGCAAAAGCAAATATGATTGTTTTAAAAGAGGCATAAACTTTGGTAATTCGTCCTTAGTAAGACCGCGAAGTCCCTCTTTCTTTGCCTCTAAATGAACTGCGATAAATACGCCCAAGAAATAAAGCACCGCAGGTAATATAGCACGAACAACAATATTACTGTATGCCACGCCGATATTTTCTGCCATAAGGAATGCAGCGGCGCCCATAATAGGCGGCATAATCTGACCGCCCGTTGAAGCTGAAGCCTCAGCCGCAGCCGCAAATTCAGGCTTATAACCTGTTTTTTTCATAAGCGGAATGGTAACCGAGCCTGAACCTACAGTATTAGCAACCGATGAGCCCGAAACCATACCTTCCATAGCGCTTGCTACAACGGCAACCTTTGCAGGTCCGCCCGAAAATCCACCAACTAAGGAATTTGAAATTTTAATAAAGAAATCAGCAATTCCTGTTCTTTCAAGGAATGCGCCAAAAATAATAAATATTGCAATAAACTTAGCGCAAGTATTAATAGGAGTAGATAAAATACCTGCAGTTGTTGAATAAAACAACTGACTTACGAGTGTTTCCATTCTTCTCACAATATCAGGATTTGGAAGTCCCCAACAAATCGCATATACAATAAATGCACTTGCTACAACGAGTATC
The DNA here is from genome assembly GCA_017549905.1 of Clostridia bacterium. GTDB lineage: Bacteria > Bacillota > Clostridia > Oscillospirales > Acutalibacteraceae > UBA737. Next base: position 3,885 of record JAFYNC010000199.1, read on the forward strand.
GGAAGACCTACACATCTGCGGCAAAGTTCAAAAAGGCAAATAATACCTATTGCACCGATAATTATCTGGTGTGTTTCAAAGTTTCTGCCTTGCTTAATAATGGTCATCGCATCAAATGTATAATAAAAAAATGAACTTGAGCCTAAAACCATTAGCAAAACATCATACCACGGCATGAAATTTACCTTTTGCTCACCCTTTTTAATTGGATAAAGCAAATAACCTGCAAGAACTATTGAACCCATAAAACTTGAAAGTATTATTTCTTGCGGCCAAGTTGCAAAAAATGTTACATAAACACAAAACAAAGAAAACAATGCTAAAATGCAGTTCACAACAATTTTGGGGGTTCCTTCCCAAATTCGTGTGTTTGATTCTCTGTCAAATTTTTTCATTACCGCATCCAAATCCATTGGTTCTTGGATTTGTGGCGCTTTTTTCTTTCCCAATAACAAAAAATTCAACCTTCCTTTAAAATATTAAAAATAGCTGCGACTATTGCCACAGCTATTTAATTAAAACTAAATCAAGTTTAATTATTTAGTAGCTACTTCAATACCTTTTTCCTTGAAATACTTAGCTGCACCTGCATGGAAAGGAACTGTAAGACCTTCTGTTGCATTTTGAAGACTTAATTCTGCACCTTTTGCATGTTCTTTAGTAATATCAGATGTATTATCGAATATTGCTTTTGTGATTTTATAAACATCATCTTCAGTAGCATCTGCACTTACAATTAATGTAGCCTTAACTGTAACAGTTGTAACTTCAGTATCCTGATTGTTGTATGATTTTGCAGGAATCTTATATACAGAATAGAAGGTATTATCCTTCATAAGTTTATCTGCAATAGCGCCATCAATAGGAACTATTCTGGTTTTTGCATTTGTCATACAAAGCTCAGTAATAGCAGGAGTCGGAGCACCTGCAACGATGAATGCAGCATCAATTTTGCCGTCTTTTAAAGCATCTGCACTCTGATCAAAGTTCTGATACTGAGGGTTAATATCCTTTTCAGTAAGTCCTGCTGCACCAAGAATATCAATAGCGTTGAAATAAACACCTGAACCCGGAGCGCCGATAGAAACTTTCTTACCCTTAAGATCTGCAACGGTTTTAACGTTAGGATTTGTTGTTACAAGCTGAACTGCCTCTGCATAAAGACCTGCAACTGTACGGAATGTATTAATCTTGCCGTCAGTTTCGAAAGCACGAGTGCCGTTCCATGCATAGTGCATAACGTCAGACTGAACTGTGCCCAAAGCATAGTCTTTAACATCTATACCCTGAATATTATCCTTAGAACCACCTGTAGAAACAGCGTTAACGCTAATATCTGCATAATTCTTAATATACTGGCCTATAACTCCGCCGTATGCATAATAAGTACCTGTTGGACTGCCTGTACCCATTGACATTGCTTTAGCGCCTTGAGGCTCACCGTCACTGTTTGTAGAAGCGGTGCCACACGCAGCCAAAGAAAGTACCATAATTATTGATAGTATAATTGCTAAAATTCGTTTCATTATAAAAAACCTCCTCAAAATAATTGGAATAAAACTACTGTCACCATTATAACTAAAAATCACAATTTTTTCAAGTAAAAATTATTCAAAAATCTGACAATTTTTATTTAGAATAGCTATTCGTTCCACGCTATAAAACAATGGTGAGTTTTCTGTTTGCGAGAAAAACGTATCCATTATAAGTGTTGGGTTAAGATTATCCTCGTTACCCGCAACAACAATAATATCAAGAACATTATTTTCTATGCTGAATTTCTTGATTTTAGGTATCAAATCAATCTCTTTAATTTTGCCTTTTTTACCTTTTTTTTCACACAAAATGCTCTCGCTATTCAAAAAATCCTCCAATTTTTCGGGTATATTATCAAAATAAAGTTTATATTCCGCAAAACCTATATCTTTCATATTCTGCTTTTGGTCGCAGACAGACATAAACTCTATACCCTCGACCGTAACATTATTCAAAGCGGCAAGGCAGTCGTCATTCGTGAAATTATCGTCCATAATACGAATTTCGAGTATTTCATAAAGTCCTTCAAACCCTAATGAAAGCGGCACTGCAAAGTTCATATAAATATGACGGTTAAATCCCTCTGTATACCAAACAGGGATTTTTGATTTTGTAATCAGTCTTGACATAAAACGTGTCATATCAAGATGGGAAATAAATTTCATTCTTCCCTTTTTCTTATAAAAAACTCTAACGGTTCTCAAAGCAGACACCCTCCCCAAAGCAAGTAGCGCCACAACCCGCACATTTTTCGCGGCAGTTAGGCGTAGTCTTTTCACAATGAGCCAATTTAGACTCTCTTACAAGAAATTCTTTCGTTATACAGAAATCGAGATGCTCCCAAGGCATAATCTCGGTGTATTCACGTGTTCTGTTTGCATAAAAAGCAGGATCGATACCGCACTCGGCAAACGCCTGTTTCCAGGTTTCAACATTAAAATGTTCGGTCCAGCTATCAAATTTACAGCCCATTGCCAACGCTTTTTCAATAACCTTACCTAAACGGCGGTCACCACGCGCTAAAACACCCTCTAAGAAACTGGTTGCACTGTCGTGATAACTAAGCGAAATTTTACGTGTTGTAATTGAAGACTTCAAATATTCCTGACGTCTTCTGATTTCTGCCTCTGTAATCTGAGGCTCAAACTGAAAAGGTGTAAACGGCTTTGGAACAAAGGTGGAAACACTAATAGACACCGAAACCGATTTGCCCTTTGGCTTATTTTCCATATTATAATAAGCGTTTACAATTTTTTGTCCAAGCTCGGCAATACCTTTTAAATCTTCATCTGTTTCGGTTGGAAGACCTAACATAAAATAAAGCTTAACAGCGGTATATCCACCGGAAAAAGCCATTTTACAAGTGTTTAAAATTTCTTCTTCCGTAACATTTTTATTTATTACATCGCGAAGTCTTTGTGTACCCGCCTCGGGCGCAAAGGTAAGACCGCTTTTTCTTACATGGTTAATTTTTTCTAACAGCTCGTCCGAAAAATTATCAATTCTAAGCGACGGAAGTGACAAGCTAACATAAGAATTTTCGGTCCATTTAAGCATATTGTTGAGCAAGGGTTCAATTTCTCTGTAATCACTTGTGCTAAGCGAAGAAAGTGAAATTTCATCATACCCTGTGTTTTCACAAAGACACTTTGCCTGATGGTTGATAGTATCTACACTTTTTTCTCTTACAGGGCGGTATATGTAACCCGCCTGACAGAAACGGCAACCTCTGATACATCCGCGAAAAATTTCTTGAACAGCCCTATCGTGTACGATCTCAATAAAAGGAACTACGAATTTATCGGGATAAAAGGCTTTATCAAAATCCTTAATAATACGTTTTTTTATAGTTTTAGGCGCACCGTTTAAATTTTCTATTTCACTTACAGTGCCATCATCATTATATTTAATATCGTAAAGGCTTGGAACATAAACACCCTCTATTTTAGAGGCTTCAATTAAAAATTCCTGCTTTGTTGAGCCTTTTTTCTTATGCTCTTTATAAAGGTCAATAAGTTCTAAATCAACCTCTTCCCCCTCGCCTAAAAAGAAAATATCAACATAATCAGCTAAAGGCTCGGGATTGCAGGTGCAAGGCCCGCCCGCTACAACCAACGGTGACAACCCTTTTCTGTCAGCGGCTTTGAGCGGCAAACCTGCCAAATCTATCATATTAAGCACATTTGTATATGCCATTTCATACTGTAAGGTAAATCCTATAAAATCAAAATCCTTTATGGCGTCTCTGCTCTCAAGCGCAAATAGCGGGATATTTTCTCTTCGCATAACCTCTTCAAAATCGGTCCAAGGAGCAAAAACACGCTCACACCATATATCATCGCGCGAATTAAACTGCGAATAAAGAATTTTCATTCCGAGATGTGACATACCTATCTCATAGGTATCAGGAAAACAAAAGGCAAACCTTACATCTACCTTTTCCTTATCCTTTATAACGCTGTTTATTTCTCCACCCGAATATCTGCCCGGTTTTTGAACAGAAAGCAGCAGTTCTTCAAATTTTCTGTTATCCATTTCCAAATTCCTTTGCTTTAAATTCATTTAATTATAACAAATCCAAGCACCCATTTCAAGACTTTAAAACGCTCATTATCAAAAGATAAATCCCTATTATATATATAGAAAGGTTTATCTTGCCCCTAAGCGTAAACATTAATCCTACAAAAATCACCGAAGCCGCAATTATAAGTGTGATAATTTTCAGAATAAGCCTTGCTCTGTTATAATCTGTCCTTTTAGCCATAACCGAAAACAAAACCGTTCCCCCGTCAAGCCCATTTACCGGCAACAGATTAAACAGCGCTATTATTAAATTGAGTAATGCATAACAAAGAATCAGTTGATTTTTAAAACAAAGATAATTACAAAAAAGAACTGCAAAAAGCACCAAATTTGTAACAGGACCGCAAAGCGCTACTGCAATATCTGTTTTATACCCTCTTGTAAAATCAGAGGTTATCTGAACTGACGCTGGTATTAGCCTTATTTCCCTTGGTGCGCTATCCACCACCCACATAGCGAACAAATGCCCTAATTCATGCATAAAAACCGCAAAAAGCGATGGCAAAATCATACCCGTTTTATCAGTAGCAAGCATTACGGTTATTACCGCCATAAAAAGAAATGAAACATAAATTTCTGTGCTTAAAAACTTAAATCTCATCTATCTCACCCAAAACCTCATAAATATCTGTATCCACCGCGATGTTATCGTTATACCAAAGTTTCAAATCATTAAAAGTGCCTTTGAAAAAATATTTCACAATCAAAACAGATGATATTATTACTAAAACAAAAATGCATTGTAAAATCATTATTTTCACAAATACATCGGTTTTTTCCTTTTCCATATATATTCTCCTTGTAGAAGTATAAAAAATATTGTATAATAAATTATATTTTAAAATAGGATGATATTATGCCATTTTTACCTATAACTAAAAAAGAAATGACGGCTCTCGGCTGGAACGAGGCGGACTTTATAATTGTAACGGGTGACGCTTATGTTGACCACCCAAGCTTTGGCACTGCGATAATTTCGCGTGTGCTTGAAAGTGGTGGTTTTAAGGTTTGCATTATACCTCAACCAAAAACTGATTCCGATTTTACACGTTTCGGCAAACCTAAATATGCTTTTCTTGTTAACAGCGGTAATATTGATTCAATGGTAGCGCATTACACCGTGGCTAAAAAGCGCCGTAATGACGATGCTTATACCGCAGGTGGAAAATCGGGTGCCAGACCTGACAGAGCAGTTACGGTTTATACTAAAAAGCTTCGTTCACTTTATAATGATGTTCCGATTTGTATAGGCGGTATCGAGGCTTCACTCAGACGTTTTGCACATTACGATTACTGGAGTAACAGTGTGCGTCCCTCTGTGCTTTTAGAATCGGGTGCAGATTTACTTATGTACGGAATGGGCGAAAAACATATTTTAGAAATCGCTAACCGACTTAAAAGCGGTGAAAGTATATCTGATATAACCGATGTTTTAGGCACTTGCTATGCTGTTGATAGCAAAGATTTCTCGCCTATTCTAAACTCTATAGAATGTCCTTCTTTTGAACTTGTGTCACAAAACAGCGAAAAATCAAAAGAACAATATGCCGTTTCTTGCAAAATTCAACAGCAAGAACATGATGCCGTAAGAGGAAAAACAATAATACAAAAAAGCGGCAAAAAAATAGTTATTCAAAACCCGCATATGCCACCTCTCACCACAGAGGAAATGGACAAGGTTTATGCCCTACCATTTATGCGCACCTACCACCCAAGCTATGAGGCTTTAGGCGGTGTGCCCGGTATTGAAGAGGTTAAATTTTCAATAATTCATAACCGCGGTTGCTTTGGCGCTTGTAATTTCTGCGCGCTCGCTTATCATCAGGGCAGACAAATAAGTGTGAGAAGTCATGAATCGGTTATTGAAGAAGCTAAAAAAATCACCAAAATGTCTGATTTTAAAGGCTATATTCACGATGTTGGCGGACCTACCGCTAATTTTAGAGCCTCCTCTTGCGAAAAACAACTTAAGAGCGGTCTTTGCAATGATAAAAAATGCTTAGCGCCTACTATGTGCCCCGCGGTTAAGGTTTCTCACAGCGATTATTTGAAATTACTCAGAGAACTGAGGGCCTTGCCGAAGGTTAAAAAGGTGTTTATACGCTCAGGTATACGATTCGATTATCTTATTGCAGATGAAAATGAGGAATTTTTCAAAGAACTCGTAATGCACCATACAAGCGGTCAGCTTAAAGTAGCGCCCGAGCATTGCTCGGATAATGTGCTTAAATATATGGGAAAACCGCCGATTAGTGTTTATAACAAGTTTGAAAAGCGTTTTTATGAACTTACCAAAGCGGCGGGTAAAAAGCAGTATTTAGTGCCTTATCTTATGTCCTCCCATCCGGGCAGCACTCTTAAGGACGCTATTGAGTTATCGCTATTTTTAAAGCGAAATAATCTGCATCCCGAACAGGTTCAGGATTTTTATCCCACACCCGGCACAGTTTCAACCTGTATGTTTTATACAGGAATTGACCCCTTTACAATGAAAAAGGTATATGTTCCGAAAACCGCTGCCGAAAAAGCGGAGCAAAGGGCTTTACTGCAATATTTTAAACCCGAAAATAAAGCGTTGGTGTTATCTGCTCTTAAAAAGGCAGGAAGATACGACCTTATAGGAAACGGCAAAAACTGTTTAGCCCAAGGCGATAAAACAGTAAAGAGCCAAAAACCTAAAAAAACAATAAGAAATGTTCATAAAAAGAAAAAGAGCCGTTAAAAACGGCTCTTTTTCTTTAAGGGGTTTGAGGAGAGAATTTTCCGTTAGGAAAATTATACCGTTCGGGTGCGGCTCCCTTGCGGTACGTTTAAATATTACAACATATATTTATTGTTTTTATTTATTTTTTGTGAACTTTTTTTTAATTTTAAAATTAGAATATAAATCTAAAGTTTTGCCAATAATAGATTTACAAGTTATGAAAGGAAGGATTTTTTTGAAATATAATGAACGTATTACGCGTCACAAAAATAAACTAAACGCAGGTTTTTATATAGTAATTGCCGCTTGTCTTTTGATTATCGGCGGTGCGGCTTGGTTTGCTCTTTCAAGTTATAATGATATGCAGTCCGGCTCTTCTATGATTTCCAAACCATCGGAGTCATATAATAATGATATAAACTCATATACTGAAAACACCTCTTCGGTAAATCAAACTCCTCAACAAAACACCGAAAGCGTTGCAGAAAAAGTTGAAAGCGAGCCTTATAATCCCCCTCAATCCGAAGTAACTGAAACTACACCAAAATTTAACTTTACAATGCCTACAGGCGAAATCATAAAAGGTCATAGCGAAAATGAACTTCAGTATTCCGCCACATACGGCGATATGCGATTGCACACAGGCTTTGATATTGCCTGTAAAAACGGTGAGAACGTAACTGCTTTTGCAGACGGCACTATTCTTAATATTACAGAAAGCGGAACTCTTGGAACTATTGTTGAAATCGACCATTCTTTTGGCATTACGGTTAAATACTCAAACATTAAAAACCCAAAATTCAAAGTGGGTGATACTGTTAAAATGGGCGATATTATAGGCACTGCAACTACTGTTCCCGGTGAATGTAATGACCAAAGTCATATTCATATTGAAATTTTAAAAGACGGCAAATATGCAAATTTCTCTGCATTAGGTTTTAATTAACCTGCCCCCGACAATCAATCGCTTAGGGGCAAAATTATTAAAACGGCTACACATTTTTTGTGTAGCCGTTTTCTTTTACAATACAATTAATTCTTTGGGGCTTTTTGTTAAGTTTTCTGCCCCTTGTTCTGTTATATAAACCATATCCTCTATTCTGACGCCAAATTCATTTTCAATATAAATACCGGGTTCAACAGTTAAAACCATTCCCTTTTTGAGCAGAGTTTTATCAACAGTATTAAAACTTGGGTTTTCGTGAACATCAAGACCTACACTATGGCCAAGACCGTGACCAAAACAACCCTCAAAACCTGCATTGTTTATAATATCTCTTGCTATTTTATCAATACTATCGCACTGAATATTCGGTTTTATAGCCTCTAAAGCCGCCGTTTGCGCTTTAAGAACTGTTTCATAAACCAAACGTTGCTTATCTGTTATTTCGCCTACTGCCACAGTTCGCGTCATATCCGAGCGGTAGCCGTTTATCACAGCGCCGAAATCCAAGGTTATGAAATCGCCCTTTTCTATTTTCTTATCGGTAGGCACACCGTGAGGTAATGAAGAATTTTTGCCAGAAACAGCAATAGTATCAAAAGCCACTCCCTCACTTTTATTTTTGCGCATAAAAAATTCTAATTCCAATGCAATTTGAGCCTCTGTTTTAGAGACCTCTATAAAATTAAGAATATGCGCAAAAGCTTTATCGGTTATTTCTTGTGCTTTTACAATATGCATTTTTTCTTCTTCAGTTTTAATGCTGCGCAATTCTTCAATATATTGGCAAATCTTATTTTCTTTTGAAATCTGAAATGCGGCTAAATTCTTTTTTAAAGCCGAATATTTATCAAGTGTTAAGTAATCTGTTTCAACATAAACTTTGCTTATATTTTCTTTATTTAATATTTCAGATATTTTTTCATAAAGTCTTTGAAATAATACTACATTTAAACCGTTAACTTTATTTTTTGCACTTTCAAAATATCTGAAATCAACCGCTAAATAAGCGTTATTTTGTGTAA
>JAFYNC010000200.1 GCA_017549905.1 Clostridia bacterium
AGGTTGAAATGTTTTACGGTGAAAAATTCGAAAGCGTTAACGCTTTCATTGATGAATTAAAGAAATATATTTATTACTACAACAATGAAAGAATTTCCTTAAACTAAAAGTAATGAGTCCGATACAATACCGAACTCATTCACTAACAATTTAATATTTAATTTTGTCTGAACTTTGGGGTTCACTTCAAAGACTGCCTATTTTATATTATTTCAAAGGTTGTTTGAATTGCAAAAATTTCTGTTTCTTCGCGGTTTGCATTAATGATATATCTGCCGATTTTTGCGGCATAGTCTATTGTGTTTCGGGTGCCTCCCGATTTTCCGTCATACCAAGTCAGAATATAGTCGCTGTTTTCCACCATATATTTATTTCGCTGCTGATAACAGCCCTTATGGTATTCTTCATTTAGGCATATAACCGAATCTGAATTTTCAATAATTTTAGTATATTTATTTTTCCAAAACGGTGAAAAACTGTCACCTTGATTTTTAAACGGAACAACACAAACAAGCTCAATGGGAGTATTATAAGAGTTCTTGATAAGCAAAACAATTTCGGCAGCAATGATGTCAAATCCCATTGCCATTCCGGTATAAAAAGTTCTGCAACCATTATGGCAAAGTTTTAAAATTTCTTCGATTACTGAGTTTTCAAATTGTCTGTACAGGGCATTTTCTGTATCGTATACAGAAAATGGAAATTTATTCGGTCTGTATCCTGTAAAACAACATTTTAAGTTTTTTGAGTCTTCCATTTAATCACCGCCTTGTCACGTTTTGCTTAGTGAAAAGTAAAGATAAAACCTTGTTTGTATGAGTATAGCATAAAATTTTGGGCTTGTAAACGAAATGTATTAAAATAAACACAAAAAATCTAAAAATAATTCTTGACATTGGGTGTATAGTATGGTATATTATTTAGGCGCCTTGAGGAGCATTTGAAAAAATGCTGGTGTAGCTCAGTTGGTAGAGCAGCTGATTTGTAATCAGCAGGTCGGGGGTTCGAGTCCGTCCACCAGCTCCATTTTTTAGCAGAGTCCAAAGTAGGACTCGAAGCCTGAGAGGGTGAGCAATGTTAAGAAAACATCACAGTGCGATGTTTTTAGCAAATTGAATATGGGAGATTTCCCGAGTGGCCAAAGGGGACAGACTGTAAATCTGCTGGCTTCGCCTTCGGTGGTTCGAATCCACCATCTCCCACCAAAACGAAAATCCTGTCGATTATTGTCGGCAGGATTTTCGTTTTGTATTATTCATTTTTCATTATTCACTATTCATCATTCATTAAAAAGGATTTTCGTAATGAATAATTGATTTAATCTACAGTTTCTGCTATAATTGGATAGATTAAGCTTAACAATAAACCTAAGGTGGTGCGACATTATGCCAAATATAATTCATATAAGTGATATAAATGTTCCTGAAATAAGGGTGTATGCAGGTCTTACCGACTCTCAACTTAAAAGGGACAATGGACTTTTTATAGCAGAAAGCGTTAAGGTTATTGATGTTGCATTAGATAAAGGACTAAAGCCTGTTAGTTTTTTAATGGAAGAAAGGCAGATAGAGGGAATAGGCAAAGAAATAATTGCCCGTTGTCCCGATGTTCCTGTTTATACAGCCTCAAGGCAGGTGTTAAGCGAGCTTACAGGCTTTGAACTAACCCGTGGCGTTCTTTGCGCGATGGAAAGACCTGAAACTTTAAGTTTGGAAAATGTGATAAACGGTGCTAATCGCATAGCAGTTTTAGAAAGACTTAGCGATGCGGTTAATGTCGGCGCTGTTTTTCGTAGCGCGGCGGCGCTCGGAATTGATGCGGTTTTACTTTTTAATAATTGCAGCGAACCGTTAAACCGCAGAACTGTGAGGGTTAGTATGGGCAGTGTTTTTCTTGTTCCATGGGCATTTTTCGAAAAGTCGGATTTTCCGTTAACCGAAAATGCGGTAGAATATTTAAAATCCAAAGGTTTTACAACCGCCGCTTTAGCGCTTGAAAATGACAGTATAAACATTGATAACCCTGTGCTTAAAAACAGTCAAAAACTTGCATTATTTTTAGGCGCCGAGGGTGACGGACTGAGTGAGAATACTATAAAAAGTTGTGATTACACGGTAAAAATACCTATGCACCACGGTGTAGATTCGCTTAATGTTGCCGCCGCGGCAGCAGTAAGCTTCTGGGAACTATTAAAAGATTAAGAAACGGCGAAAGGAGAAATTATGAAGGTTATTATTTCTTGTCTTAATTCAAAATTTGTACATGCTTCGCTTTCTCCTTGGTGTCTGCTTAGTGGTATTCGTGAATTTTCAAAAAAAACATACGATGTTTCGGTGTTAGAAAGCACCATTAACGCCGATATGGAAAGTTTTGCGCGAAAAATTATAGATGAAAAGCCCGACGTTGTGGCTTTTTCTTGCTATATATGGAACATAACAGAAACTTTGGAAGTTGCCGGTTGCATAAAGCAAAACTGCGACTGCAAAATTGTGCTCGGCGGTCCTGAGGTAGCATACCGCCCCAAAGATGTTCTTTTAAAATACAACTTTATAGATTTTGTGCTTTCAGGTGAGGGAGAGTGGACCTTTCCCGATTTTCTTGACAATATAGATAACCAATTATCGTCGGTTTCGGGGCTTACTTATAGGCAAGAGGGGGAGATTGTTACTATTCCCGAAAAAGAATATACCGACACCCCGCCATCACCCTTTAGTGATGAATTTTTTGAAAATCTTAACGGTAGAATTTCGTACCTTGAAACCACAAGAGGATGTCCTTATCGCTGTGCTTTTTGTCTTTCGGGAAGATGTTCGCCATTGCGCTTTTTTGATTTGCAAAGGGTTAAGGAGGATATAATCCGTTTGGCTTCGAGTGGCACACAAACGGTAAAATTTGTTGATAGAACATTTAACGCAAATGAAAAACGTGCTAACGAAATTCTACTTTTCATAAAACAAAATTACGGAAAAACAATCCCTAAAAATGTGTGTTTTCATTTTGAAATTGCGGCCGATATTCTAAAGGAAAGCACCCTTGAAATTTTGTCCTCAATGCCTAAAGGTGTGGTGCAACTTGAAATCGGAATGCAGTCCTTTAATGAACTGGTGCTTAAAAATATCAACCGAAAAACCAATACCAAAAAGCTAATCACAAACATTAAAAAGCTTATGAGTTTTAATAATATGCACATCCATATCGACCTTATCGCAGGTCTTACGGGGGAGGATTTTGAAAGTTTTAGAAACAGTTTTAATATCGGCTATTCGCTTAAGGCGCATATGCTTCAAATGGGATTTTTGAAGCTTCTTTATGGCGCTGATATGCGTGAAAATAGCGAAAAATATCCCTGCACATTCAATGAAGAGCCGCCTTATGAGGTAACATCTACTCCTTGGCTTTCTTTTGATGAGATAAAAATGCTCAAAAACTGCGAGGATGCTCTTGATAGGCTTTATAATAGCGGTAGATTTTTATATACGCTCGAGTATTTAACAGATGTGGTTGGAATTGCACCCTTTGATGTTTTTAATGATTTTGGAAACGCTGTAAAAGGGGATAAGATGCGCCTTTGCGACTATGCAGAGGAAGTTTATAATTTCTTTAGCACGAAATGTGATAAGGATATTTTGCGAGAAAATATTCTTTGTGATTTGCTTAGTTGTAGCGCATCAGTGCAAATTCCCGAGGTTTTAAAAATTAAAGACCCGCTTTATAAAAAAGCGAAAAAGTATTTTACCCAAAATGTTAATAAAAACATAAAAATCGCAATTCTTTACAGTAAAAACCAAATCTTTGCAGTTGACCAAAGTACCTCCAAAAATCTTCACAACAGATATGAAGGCAAATTTTACGATATCAACGAATTGCAAGACTTGTTTTAAAAATAATGTCAAATCATAATTTGTTTTAATTGTAAAAATTTTCTTAATATGTTATAATTTGTTAAGTAAGCTCGAATTTACAAAAATAAACGAAAAAGCGAAGGTAATATAATATGTGGTTTGTATTTGCGCTATTGTCTGCAATATTTGCAGCGCTTACATCTATATTAGCAA
>JAFYNC010000201.1 GCA_017549905.1 Clostridia bacterium
AAGGATTTTGAAGAATTCCTTAGCGAAAAAATAAATGTTCCGAAGTCCGAGTGTTTGCTGCCCGCAACAGTTGCAAAGGTTATTGAAAGTGGTGAAAAGACTGTTCGTGTAATGGTTGCAGATGAGAGATGGTATGGTGTTACTTATAAAGAGGATAAGCCGACTGTTGTTAACGCTATCGCAAAAATGATAGAAGAAGGAAAATATAATAATCTTTAATAGGGGGAAACTATTATGCAATTTATTAAAACAGAAACTTATGAAGAATTAAGCCGTAAGGCAGCGGGAATAATTGCTTCTCAGGTAATTTTAAAGCCCGACTGTGTTTTAGGTCTTGCTACAGGCTCAAGTCCTGTGGGAACATATAAAAATTTAATTGCGGCTTGCAAAAACGGCGATCTTGATTTTTCAAGTGTTACTACTGTGAACCTTGATGAATATGTTGGCCTTGATGGTACAAATGACCAGAGCTACCGCTATTTTATGGAAGAAAATCTTTTCAAGGGCATCAATATTAAGTCTGAGAATACCTTTGTGCCTAATGGTTGCGCAGGGGACCTTGAAAAAGAGGGTGAAGCTTATGATGCTCGCATCAAAGCGCTTGGCGGCATTGATTTACAACTTTTAGGCATCGGTATTGACGGCCATATAGGATTTAATGAGCCTGACAGCTTCTTTACTGCTCCTACACATCAGGTCGTTCTTGATGAATCTACAATTAAGGCAAACTCCCGTTTCTTTGCAAGCGAGGATGAGGTGCCCAAAAAAGCTATTACAATGGGTATGCTTTCAATTATGCAGGCTAAAAAGATATTGCTTGTTGCAAACGGCGCCGCTAAAAAGGATATTTTAGAAAAAGCGTTCTTTGGTCCTATCACACCCGAAGTGCCTGCTTCTATTTTACAGTTGCACCCCGATGTTACTGTAATTTTTAGTGAAAACTAAAGATATAAGCCGAATGATAATTCATTCGGCTTTTTTTATTGACATAAATGGAAAATAGGTTTAATATAATTATATAATTTCTAAAAGGGGATGTACAAATGAAAAAAGATAAAAAAGGTTTTATTACAGAGTTTAAAGAATTTATAATGCGCGGTAATGTACTTGATATGGCAATAGGTGTTATTATTGCAAGCGCTTTCGGTAAAATTACCACAAGCCTTGTTAATGATATGTTTATGCCCTTTCTTGGTTATATAATCGGCGATATGGACCTTACAAAGTATAATATTACCTTGGCTCCCGCCACAGCAGATACTGAGGCTGTTGTATTAGGTCTTGGAACATTTATTTCTACTATTATTGATTTTGTTTTGATTGCGTTTATAATCTTCCTTATGATTAAGGTATTTGCAAAAACAAAAGAAATAACCGAAAAGAAATTGCTCAAAAAGCAAGAGGAAGAGGCAGCTCCCGAGGCTCCCGCTGCTCCAACTACAGAAGAATTGCTTACTGACATTTTAGCAGAGCTTCGAAACGGAAATAAATAAATTTTAAGCGATGTAGTTTTTTGCTACATCGCTTTTCTTTTAAGTTTATTTGGAATAATAAATGCAAACGGGTATACTGCAATGCTTAAAAGTATACCGGCAAAAATATCAACCACCGAATGTTGTTTTAGAAAAACAGTGGAAAGAATAATAAGAACAGCACAAATGAGAAAAATTATTCTGTAAAGCGGTTTGTTTAATCCTTTTGTGTTCCAAGCAGTGAATAAAACTGCAAGCGAGCCTACAACGTGAAGAGAGGGACAAACATTGGTATTTGTATCTATCACATAAAGAAATTTTACGGTATCGGTAAAAATGTTATCCCTCATAAACTCGGTGGGACGAAGATTTTGTTCATTTGGAAATACCGCAAATACAACTGTTGCAATTCCAAAGGAAAGAATTAAAAAATACATCAGCTTTTCAAATGATTCTATATCATTTTTTAGAGTATAAAGGTGTATGATAACTAAGTATAAATACCAAAAAACATAAGGAATAATAAAAAATTCGCAAAAGGGAATTATATCATCAAGACGTGAGTATATAGGTGTATACTCAGTAACCACTATACGTTCTAAAACAAAAAATGATAAAAGATAAAAAACCCAAAATAAAAGCAGAAATAAATGCCTAAAGTCTTTTGAGGTAATATTGTTAAATCTTAGCTTTCTATAGTCTGGCAAAAAATCACCTACCTGCATTTTATTATACACGTTATTGTTTGAGCAGTAAATAATAATTTGTTAATTTTTTGAGAAAATAATGTGGGAGGTATCATGATGAGCGAAGAAAACAACAAGACTTATTCAAAAACCGAAGAAATTAAGGAATTTGGAACAACGGGAACAATTGGCGGGAAACACAAAATTTTTTGTCTTACTATTATTGGTGAAATTGAGGGACACAGTGTTTTGCCCGAACAAAGTAAAACCACTAAATATGAGCATGTAATACCTCAACTTATAGCGGTTGAGCAAAGCGAGGAAATTGAGGGAATGCTTATAATACTAAACACTGTGGGAGGCGATGTTGAGGCAGGACTTGCCCTTGCTGAGATGATTTCGGGTATGAAAAAGCCTACGGTTTCTTTTGTTTTGGGTGGTGGACATTCAATAGGCGTTCCGCTTAGCGTGTCGGCAAAGCGATCATATATTGCGCCGTCGGCAACCATGATGGTGCATCCTGTCAGAACAACAGGTTTGGTGATTGGTGTGCCAAGAATGATGAATCATTTTGAACGTATGCAGAAACGAATAACAGATTTTGTTGAAAGAAATTCTAATATAACTGCAAAGCGCTTTACGGAACTTATGATGAATACCGAGGAACTTGTGACCGATGTTGGAACAGTGCTTACGGGCGAGGTTGCGGTCCTGGAAGGTCTTATCGACCAAGTGGGTTCTTTAGGCGAAGTTATAGATGGGTTATACGAACTTATCGAAAAAGACGGGCAGTAGCCCGTCTTTTTTATCCGCAAAACCTTGTGAAAATGCGTTTTTCACAGGTTTCGGGCGAGTATTCCCAGTTGTCAATGTGGTCGCCGTCATAAAAATATTTTATTTTAGGCGAATAATTATTTTCAAAGTTGTCAATAATAATAAGTTTAATCTTCATTTTTTCTTTAATTATACTTTTAATATAAACACTTGCTTGTTGACCTACTTTAATGTTTTCTTTGGGCTCGGCAAGACCTGCAAGGTTAGGCGAAATTTCTACGAAAACGCCATAGTTTTCAACGCTTCTCACCACCCCCGTAACCGTTTGACCTGCTGAAAACATCTGTGTGTTTTCTTCCCAAGTGCCCAAAAGTTCTTTGTGTGAAAGGGTTATTTTTCCGTCGGGCGCGATGCTTTTAATTACTGCTTTAATACTTTCGCCCACAAAAAATCGGTCTGCGGGGTGTGAAATTCGTGAAATGGAAATAGCATCAATCGGCAAAAGCGCTATGTTTCCGCAACCTATATCGCAAAAAGCGCCAAATGATTCAAGGTGGGTTATTTTAGCGTTTATTATATCGCCCGGCGATTTATTGTTTAATATGTGCTCACGGCACTTTTCTTGCGCGTTTTTGCGCGATAAAACTGCAAATTGACCTGCCTTATCGTCTGTTTCGATACCTTCAACCGTAAAGCAAACTGTTTTTCCAACTCTCGAAATAAGTGCAATATCACGCGTTATACCCTCACTTATCCCGAGCGCACCCTCGTTTCTTGGGATTACGCCTTTAAAAATACCTAAATCTACTATAAGATTATGGTTAGCGTCACACATTAAAACGGGCGCTTCAAGCACTGTGCGCGCAAGTTTAGCCTCTTCTAAAAAAAGTGTCGAGAATCCCTTTTGTTTATTGTCATCTCTTTGCCATCCTTCAGGATAAAAACCGTTCATATTTTATCACCTTTCTTTTTTACTCTTTATCCTAAAGAATTATATGATAAATATAGTGCAAAAATGCGAGAATTCTGACGATAATTAAAATTTAATTTTTAATATTTTTATATGCTATTGATATTTGAAATCAGTTTCAGTATAATATATATGTATAGTTATGTCTTTAAGGGGGCATTTGTTTTGGATTGCAAAAAGTTTTTTGAACAAATTAAGGGTAAAAGGATTGCGATGTGCGGAATAGGCGTAAGCAACACACCGCTGATTCTTGATTTTTTGAATAAGGGAGCATCAGTTTACGCGTGCGATAAGAGAACACGCGAAATGATTGGTGATACTGCCGATATGCTCGAAAAAGCAGGCGCAGAACTTAAACTTGGTGACGGATATCTCGATAATTTAGAGGTTGATATTATATTCAGAACACCCGGTATGAACTGGAATTTGCCCGAGCTTGACTCTGCAAGAAAAAAGGGAATTGCGGTAACAAGTGAAATGGAAGTGTTCTTTGACCTTTGCCCTGCTACTGTTTTTGCGGTTACAGGCTCTGATGGAAAGACTACCACAACAACGCTAATAGCCAAAATGCTTGAAGCAGAGGGTAAAAAAGTATTTGTGGGCGGAAATATCGGAAAACCGTTGTTGCCCGAAATTGAAAATATAACCGCTGAGGATTTTGTAGTAGTAGAACTTTCTTCATTTCAATTAATTTCTATGCGTAAAAGCCCTGATGTTGCAGTTGTTACAAATGTAGCGCCTAACCATTTAGACGTTCACAAAAATATGGATGAATATGTAGAAGCTAAGAAAAATGTAATCTTACATCAAAATGCATTTTCGCGCACAGTGCTTAATCGCGATAATGAAATTACCGAGGGATTCCGCAGTTACGTGCGCGGTCAGTCGTTAGGCTTTAGTATGGAAAGAAAGCTCAATAACGGCGCGTGGCTTTCTCATGACGGTTATCTTCATATGGCATATAGAGGTATGGATGTACCGATTATGCACAGAAGCGATATTACAATTTTAGGTGACCACAATGTTGCTAATTATCTTACTGCAATTACGGCGGTTTGGGGTTACGTTGGGGTAGACTCTATTCGCAAGGTGGCAAAGGAATTCGGCGGAGTAGAGCATAGAATTGAATTTGTAAGAGAAGTAAACGGAGTAAAGTATTATAATGACTCTATTGCCTCAAGCCCTACAAGAACTATTGCGGGTCTTAAGGCGTTCGGTAAAAAGGTGCATCTTATTGCGGGCGGTTATGATAAGCATATTCCGTTTGAGCCAATGGTGCCTTATATACTCGAAAAGGTAGAGAAGCTTTACCTTTGCGGACATACAGCCCAGAAGATTGAAGAGGCTGTAAGAAATGATGAAAATTATAATGGTTATCCCGAAATTATAAGGGTTGCAGATATTAAAGAGGCGGTAGAAAAGGCGCAAAAGGATACAAAACAAGGCGACATTGTAACGCTTAGTCCTGCTTGTGCAAGTTTTGATGCTTTTCCGAATTTTGCTGCAAGGGGCAATTATTTTAAAGAATTGGTGAATGGGCTTTGATGAATATAAAAGAAAGACTTTTTGCATTATCAAGTGCAGATGCGGTTGGAAACACAAAAGAAGCATCTGATTTGGCTTATAAAATGCTAAGCCAATACTGTGAGTGCGAAAAAACAGATACATTATCGGTAATAGGCTATTTAAAGGGTGAAAGTGATTACACCCTTATGCTTGATGCCCATATTGACCAAATAGCAATGGTTGTAACTAATGTTGATGATAATGGCTTTTTAACCGTAAGCAACGCGGGTGGAATAGATATAAGAATGTTGCCGTCAAGACGTGTTACAGTTCACGGCAAGCAAAAAATAACAGCCGTATTTTGTTCTACACCGCCTCATCTTGCAAGCGGTGAAAAAGAATATGCCGATATTGCTGACATTAAGCTTGATACTTTGTTAGGCAAAAAGGCAAAAGAGAGCGTTAGCGTGGGTGATCTTGTAACCTTTAATACTAACCCTTGTGAACTTTTGAATGGTTTAGTTTGCGGAAAATCGTTTGATGATAGGGCGGGCGTTACTTGTGTTATAGAGGTGGCAAAAAGATTAAAGGATAAGAAATTGCCATTTAATGTAGCCTTTGTTTTGAGTGATGGCGAAGAATTAGGCCTTAGAGGCATCAGAACTGCTGCATTTAAGGTAAATCCCGATGAGGCTATAGCAATTGACGTTGGTTTTGGCGACGGTATAGGCATAAGCGAAGAAGAGTCGGGCAAACTAGGTTGCGGCGCTATGGTGGGCATATCACCTTGTCTTGACAGTAAAATCAGTAAAAAGCTTATAAATATTGCAAAAGAAAAGAATAGTCCATATCAAACAGAGGTTATGGCTGAAAAAAGCGGCACTAATGCAGAT
>JAFYNC010000020.1 GCA_017549905.1 Clostridia bacterium
AAGCACTCGGCACAATGTAACCCACACAATCAATAAGCCTTACATTCATAGTTGCAGACTCATCAATATTAATCTGCGCCGCCTTTTCAGGAATAAATTTTGGTTCGGTAGTCATAATTGTTCTGCCCGAGGACGACTGTGGAAGTTCATCGTTTACTCTTTCTTTAAAATATTCTCCCGAAATATTTGGTAAAACCAATTTGTCCATAAATTGTTTTATAAAGGTAGATTTACCCGTTCTGACAGGTCCTACCACCCCTATATAAATATCGCCACCCGTGCGTTCGGCAATTTCCTTATATATATTTGTGTCAGTCATAAATCTTCCTCCTACAGCTTATCACATTCTTTTGTAAATAATATGAATGAGCTATCACAAATATTCCTCACCTTTTATTTAAAAAAGAATAAACTGTTAAAGGTGATATTCTATGAAAAAGTTAAACGAGCTTAAACTTTCTCAAAAAGCCAAAATAAATAAAATCTTAACATCAGGTGATATGCGCCGACGTTTTATTGATATAGGTCTTATTGAAAATACTGTTGTAGAATGTGTGGGTATTAGTCCGCAAGGCGACCCAAAGGCTTATTTAATACGGGGTGCGGTAATTGCAATAAGAAATGAAGACTCTAAAGAAATTCTGATTCAGGAGATATAAAATGGGACTCACAGCTTTTTCTACCGGTAAGCATACCAAATCCGAGGAGTTAATAATTAAAAAGAAGAAAGCCACAGATAAAATAATAGCCATTGCGGGAAATCCAAACGTTGGAAAAAGCACTGTTTTTAACGCCCTTACAGGTATGAATCAGCATACAGGAAACTGGGCGGGTAAAACAGTTACCAACGCGCAAGGGTATTGCAAACACAAAAATGACTCGTATGTACTTGTTGATATTCCGGGTACATATTCCCTTTTTGCTCATTCCAAGGAAGAAGAAATTGCAAGAAATTTTATTTGCTTTGGCGGCGCTGAAAAAACAGTTGTTATTTGCGATGCCACCTGCCTTGAAAGAAATTTAAATCTCGTGCTCCAAACTCTTGAGATAACCGAAAACGTTGTAGTATGCGTAAATCTGCTTGACCAAGCAAAAAAGAAAGGCATAAAAATAGACCTTAACGGTTTATCAAAAAAATTGGGTGTAAATGTAATAGGAACAATAGCACGAAAGAAAAAAACACTTGATAACCTCTTATATGCAATATCAAATCAAAAGACTAACCGAAATGTATATAAGGTTACTTACCCGATTATTGTTGAACAAGCAGTGTCAATTCTGCAAGATGAAATTGAAAAAATGGTGCAAGGAAAACTAAATTCAAGATGGCTTAGCCTTAACTTGCTAAGCTTAAACGAGTCTTTTTTAGAAGAAATAAAAGCATATCTGCAATTTGATATATTAGAAAACCCAAAAATCAGCCAAAAGCTATGCCAAGCTAAAGATATGCTTGAAAGTTACGGCGTTACTGAAGAAAACTTAAATGATATAATAGCATCATCGGTTGTCGCTTCTTCAGAAGAAATTTGCAAAGACATAATAACCTTTAAAACAACCACTAATAAAGACATAGACCGAAGACTCGATAAAATTTTTACAAGTAAAAAATTTGGTTACCCCATTATGATTTTACTGCTTCTTGCAGTTTTTTGGATTACCATTACAGGAGCAAACTATATTTCACAAATGCTTTCTCTTTTATTTGGATTTATTGAGTCTAAACTTCAAGATTTATTACAATTTTGGAATACTCCACCTTTACTACACGATATAATTATTGAGGGTATATACCGAGTACCCGCTTTGGTGGTTTCAGTAATGTTGCCGCCAATGGCAATATTTTTTCCGCTTTTCACTATTTTAGAAGATTCGGGATATTTACCAAGAATTGCTTTTAACCTTGATAAACCTTTTAAAAGTTGTCACAGTTGCGGCAAACAAGCGCTTACTATGTGTATGGGATTTGGTTGTAATGCGGCGGGTGTTGTTGGTTGCAGAATTATTGATTCTAAACGCGAAAGACTTTTAAGTATTGCTACTAACAGTCTTGTTCCTTGCAACGGGCGGTTTCCTACTATTATTGCAATTATTTCTATGTTTTTTATAACAATAGGCGGTTTTTTGGGCGAATTCTTGTCAGCAGTTTTATTAACTACTTTCATTCTTTTATCAATTTTAATGACTTTTGTTTCAACTAAATTTTTATCAAACACATTCCTAAAAGGCGCGCCTTCTTCCTATACTCTCGAAATGCCGCCATACCGCAAACCTCAGTTTTTGCAGGTATTGGTGCGCTCGGTTTTTGACAGAACGTTATTTGTTTTAGGCCGTTCTCTTTCGGTCGCCGTTCCTGCAGGATTTATTATATGGTGTATGGCTAACATTTCTGTAAACGGAAACTCACTGTTGCTAATTTGCTCTGATTTCTTAGACCCTATAGCATCACTAATAGGGCTTGACGGCACGATTTTAATTGCATTTATTTTGGGCTTCCCTGCAAACGAGATTGTAATACCTATAATCTTAATGGGCTATCTGCAAAACGGCACTCTAACCGAAATATCTTCTCTTTCGGTTATTAAAGAAATTCTTATTTCTAATGGTTGGACAGTTAAAACCGCAATTTGCACAATTATTTTTTCACTTTTCCATTGGCCTTGCTCAACAACTGTTCTGACAATAAAAAAAGAGAGCGGAAGTATTAAATGGACAATACTTTCCGTTCTCCTACCAACCGTAATCGGTGCTATGATCTGTTTTTTAATTAATTTAATTTTTCTATAATTATTTGTGATATGCCGAGCCTTCGTTGATTTTAAAGGCTCGGTATATTTGTTCTAAAAGCATAACCCTAAAAAGCTGATGTGGAAAAGTCATTTCTGATACCGAAAGTCTCACTGAGCTCATCTTTTTTATTTTTTCGCTTAATCCGTATGAACTACCTATTATAAAGGTAATGCTCTTGCCCATATTTTCAAAGCTTTCAATTTTACTTGCAAATTCCGGACTACTAAAGCTTTTTCCCTCAACACAAAGGGTTATTACCTCACTGCCTTGTGGTATTTTTTTGAGAATTAATTCCGATTCCTTTTCGAGAACATTGAGAATTTCGGCATCCGATGGCTTATCAGAAAGCCTTATAGGCTCAAGTTCTATCATTTCCAACTTGCAGTAAGCAGAAAGCCTTTTTGAATATTCTTTAACGGCTTCAGATAAATATTTTTCCTTTAATTTGCCGAGTGCTATTAAGGTTATCCTTATCATATTACCGTCACCCCATTGTTTTTAGGACCTGCAACCTTTAATAAATAATCCTTGCCATTTTGGGCGCCAATATCCATAAGCGAAGCCTCGGCAGATGACAACGCCAACAACGGCGTATTGTTATTAAGGCTTAAATGTCCCAAAATAAATCTCTCGGTGCCACCTTTCAGCAAGGCTTTAAGCTCTGCCGCACAAGCCATATTTGAAATGTGGCCTTTGTTGCTTAAAATTCTTAGCTTTGTTTGAGGTGGGTAAGGGCCTTTTTTAAGCATTTCTATATCGTGATTTGATTCGAGCAACAAGACATCACTGCTAGAAATTGCAGTCCTTACCTCATCAGTCACAACACCAAGGTCAGTGCATACCGAAATTTTTTTACCGTCAGGCAAAATTACATTATATCCGCTTGAGCCCTCGCAGTCATGGCTTGTAGCAAAGCGGTTTATTAATATACCATTTGTGCAGTAGCCGTTTTCATCTAAAGCGATAGTCTGAGTTTTTGGCGGCACAATATCCATTTTCATAAGCGTTTCGAGTGTTTGCTCTGATGCCAAAAGTGAAGCATTACTCTTTTTTAATAGAGCTTTAAGACCTTTAATATGGTCGGTATGCTCATGGGTAATAGCTATCGCCCTTATTTCCTCGATACTTCCACCCGCATTTTCTAAGGCTTCAAGCACACTCTTACAGGACATACCTACATCAATAAGTATGCCTTTGTCTTCATAAGAAATATATGTACTGTTACCTGTTGAGCCGCTAAAAAGCGGACAAATTTTAGACATTTTCTTCTCCTTTAAAAATAGTGTGACAGAAATCTGCCACACTATGCCTGTTTATAAATAATATTATTGTCAATAATCGGTACACGCTTAATATCCGCGCCTAAGGCAGAAAACTTTTCAACAATATTTTCATAGCCGCGGTCAATGTGAATTATATCCTCAATCTGAGTTTCACCCTCAGCCATAAGACCTGCAATAATCATTGCGGCACCTGCTCTAAGGTCAACCGCCTTTACAGGAGCAGAATTAAGACATTTTACACCTGTTATAACTGCCATTTTGCCATCTACCTGAACATCAGCGCCCATAAGAGTTAACTGGTCAACATATCTGAAACGGCTATCCCAAACACCCTCGGTTACAATGCTTGTCCCATCTGCTACTGTGAGCAAGGTTGCAATTTGAGGTTGCATATCGGTAGGAAATCCGGGGTGAGGCATTGTTTTAACATTGCACTTTTTTGGGCGTGTATTCATTACAACCCTTACCGCCTCATCATACTCTGTAATCTCGGCGCCTGTTTCCTTTAATTTTGCAATAATAGATTCAAGATGCTTAGGTGTAACATTAGTTATCATTACATCGCCGCCGGTAGCCGCCGCCGCAACCATATAAGTTCCTGCTTCAATTTGGTCAGGAATTATGCTATAGGTTGTGCCATGCAAACTTTCAACACCGCGGATTTTAATAACACTTGTACCCGCGCCCATTATATTAGCGCCCATACTGTTAAGAAAGTTAGCAAGGTCAACTATATGAGGCTCACGTGCCGCATTTTCAATAACTGTAAGTCCCCTTGCCTTTGCAGCCGCTAACATAATATTTATAGTAGCGCCTACAGATACTATATCAAGATAAACAGATGCGCCTTTAAGCTGCATAGCCTTGCCGTCAACCATACCGTTTTCAATGGTCATTTTTGCGCCTAACGCTTCAAAGCCCTTGATATGCTGGTCAATCGGTCTTACACCAAAATTACAACCACCGGGTGGTGCTACTCTGGCTCTGTTTAATCTGCCAAGCAAAGCGCCCAAAAAATAGCTTGAAGCGCGCATACCCTCTGCCATTTCTTTTGAAACAACATAGGAATTTATATGGCAAGGATCTATTTCAACACTTGTTTTATTTATAGGGCGAACTATAGCACCAAGTTCCTGCATAACCCTTAAAATTGCCGCAACATCAGATATATCAGGAAGGTTTTCAATTATACATGGACTATCTGCCAACATAACAGCAGGAAGAATCGCAACAGCCGCATTTTTAGCGCCGCTTATACGAACTTCACCGCGAAGTGCATGTCCCCCGTTAATTACAAATTTTTCCAAATAAGGCACTCCTGTCACAATATTTTTTGAACTTCAAATACCTTTATATTATTACCTATACATATTAATAAAATCAGCTACATACATTATACTCTTAATTTACAGTTTTGTCAATTTTTTTAATTTTAAAACATAAAAAAATATACAATATATTGTATAAAGCCAATAAACCGATGTCAAATAACATCGGTTTATCAGCTTTGTGTGGCAGCAAAAAGAGCTCACTCTCTCTATTATTAAAATATCACATTTTGAGATAAATGTCAATGTCTCATTTAGAGATATTGTATATTTTTTATGAGGTGTTTGTTTTATGAAATTAAAAGAGTTGCGCGAAGACAGAGATTTGACACAGCAACAAATTGCGAATATTCTTGACTGCAAACAAAATACTTATCAACAATACGAAAACGAAAAACGCCAAATTCCATTAGTCGCTCTAAAGAAATTATGCCTATTTTATAATGTTTCTGCCGATTACATTTTAGAATTACCAAAAGATCTTGAATATCCGAAAAGATAAAAAGCAGTGCTTTAAGCACTGCTTTAATTGTTATTAATTAATTTTTCCGTAAAGCGGAATGTCGCTGTCCTTTTTAGGCTCTCTTGCGGGAGCTGATACAGCCTCTGCCTTAGGACGTGAAGAAGAACCTTGTCTTCTGCCACCTCTACGATTATTGTTTCTTAAAGGTCTTATCTCTGCTCCTTCGCGGGCAATTACAACTCGTCTTGAAGTTCCCTCGCCAAAGGATACAGAAACCACACCGTCAATCGCTTGAACCGCAGTATGAATTATTCTGCGCTCATAAGGATTCATAGGCTCTAAAGTGCGGTTTTTACCGGTCTTTAACACCTGAGCTGAAATGCGGTTTGCAAGTGCTGTTAAAGTTTCCTCTCGTTTTTGTCTGTAATTTCCTATATTAAGAGAAATTCTGTAATGACCGCCGCCATTGTTTGCAACAAGGGATGCCAAATACTGCAATGAGTCAAGAGTTTCACCTCTGCGACCGATAAGTATGCTTATATCCTCACCCTCGAGAATTATAAGTGATGCATTTTCTCTGAAAGCAACCTTTATAGAAATATCCTTGCAATCAAGTGCTGTTAAAACTGTTTTAATGTATTCTATAGCTTTTCCTGTGGGCGAAGCCATATCAATTTCGCTTTGGTCAACAGGTTCACTATATTCTGTTACATCCGCATTCTTTTTAGGCTCTGCCTTTTCCTTAACAGGTACTTCTTCTTGTGGTTTTTCCTTTTTAGGCTGTGGCTTTGAAATTTTCTTTTTTTGAACAGGCTTTTTATCTGGCAATTCAATGAAAGCCTTAACCTGTGCATCCACACCGCCAAACATACCTAAAACCTTTTTCTTAGGCATTGCAACTATTTCAAACTGTATATCATCAAGCTCTGATGCGCCTAAATCTGCGATGGCTTTTTCTTTTGCTTCTTCAATAGTAGCGCCGAAGCCTATTGCTTCTTTAATCAACTAAATCCTCTCCTTAATCTTCTTTAGATAGCTTTTTTATCTGTCCTGCTTCAAAATCACACTGCTTTGAAAGTTCCTTAGCACGTTCACGTGATAACATTTTATGCGGTCCGTAAAAATTCTGCACTCCAACCTGAATAACACCGCCCACAAGTGATGAGCAAGCCCAATAAAAAGCAACACCGCCCGGTACGCTGAAACCGATGAACAAAGAAATAAGTGGCATTGTGAGCATCATACCTGCCATATTGGGAGCATCGGGATTGATTTTTTTCTGCATAGCCATTGATAAAAGGCTTGAAAGAATTTGTGCCGTAAATGCTAAAATAGGCATAAGCCAAATCGGTTTTGCTTCATTAAAAATATCAATCGAAAACTTAGGTGTTTCGGTAAGATTAATTTTATTAGTTATAAAGGTATAGTTTACATTACTTTCCTTATCCTGAGCCTTAATAGCCTCTAACTCTTTTTCAATTTTTGCATATTCTTTATCTGAAAGCAAATCTTTGAGGACATTTTGTTCGCCGCGAACAATATTTACAATACTAAGCTCGTTAGTTGTACCCTCTCTCCAGTTGAGAGTGGTTTTAAACTGCTCGTATTTTTCTTTATCGTTAGATTTAAGTTCGCTCATATTTTCGCTGATAACGGTTGACACTGTTTGAATATTTGCCTTTTCTACACCTGACATATAAGTAAGCGGCGAAAGAATAAGGTAATAAATACTAAGCATAAGAACAAGTCTTAAAATCATTGGCAAACAGCCACCTGCGGGTGAAACACCTTCTTCAGCGTAAACCTTCTGCATAGCCTCGCTATATTTTTGTCTATCGTCCCCATAGCGTTTTTTAAGGTCATCAAGCTTTGGCTTAACTCTTGTTTGCTGAACAGAGGACTTTTGGCTTTTAATATTAAGCGGAATTAAAACTATATTAATTAAAAGTGTAAAAACAAATACAGCCGCAGCAAAACTGCCACCCATAAGACCGGCTATATTTTTAAGTATCCAACCAAGAGGCATATTTATAATATTAAATAAACTTTGCATATATACACCATCCATTCTGAACATAAAAGTTCAATGGTTATTTTAAAAATTATCGCCCTGTTTTTTTAGGTGGAACAGGGTCATAACCACCGCGACAAAATGGGTTGCACCTCAAAACACGCCAGATACTCAAAATTATACCCCTCAAAGCGCCGTGAGTTTCTATTGCCTCAATAGCGTAGGCGGAACAAGTAGGATCAAAACGGCAACAAGGGATTTTTCGAGGTGAAATATTATTTCTGTAGAGCATTATTAACTTAATTAACAATTTACTAATCATATCACTTATTAATAAAACCGGCTTCGGTTAAAGCCTTATAAAATGACCGCTCTACCACGGTGCTTTTAACATTTAAAATGCGAACACGCGCTACAATTACATAATCATACCCCATAGGTAAATAGGAACTCGCATTTCTAAAAGCCGCGGTTATAAGACGCTTTGCACGATTTCTCTGCACCGCTTTTCCTATTTTTTTACCTGCAGTAATACCAAGTCTTAAATTATTGCTCTTATTTTTAAAAGCATAAATAACAGCATAAGGGGTAACAAAGGCCTTTCCTCTGTTATAAGCGCGCCGAAACTCATAATTCTCTTTGATTTTCACTAATCTGTTCATAAAAATCTTACCCTTATAAAAGGAAAAGCCACAAACAGTGGCTTTTAGTATGTGAGTTGCTTTCTACCTTTTGCTCTGCGACGTGCAAGTACCTTGCGACCGTTAGCAGTTGCCATTCTCTTTAAAAAGCCGTGCTCTTTTTTACGATGAAGCTTCTTAGGCTGATATGTTCTTTTCACGTTAAACCCTCCTTATTTCCAAACGACCAGGTCGTAAGTATCTCAATTACGATTATATATGACATAACCTATCGATTATAGATTATACCTCAAACCCCACCCTTATGTCAACAAAAATTTTTCTTGAATTAAAGATATATTTATATATAATATGTATTGAAAGGTTGTGTTACAATGAAAATCGCAATAATAACAGGTGCATCTTCAGGACTTGGCGTTGAATTTGCAAAAGAGATAGACCGCATACGCGGTGATATTAATGAAATTTGGCTTATTGCAAGACGCGAAGAAAAACTGCGCGAACTGGCAACTTTGCTTAATAAGCCCTGCAAAATAATACCTATAGACATTACAGATGAAAGTTCACTTTTAGAATACAAAAAACTTTTGGAAGAATCTAATTCTCAAGTTAAATTACTTATAAACAATGCAGGCTTTGGTAAACTTGGCGATTTTGCTGAAATTTCAACAGAACATAACACAGGTATGGTAAGACTAAACTGTGAAGCGCTTACCGCCGTAACCTCTATCACACTACCCTTTATGTGTG
>JAFYNC010000021.1 GCA_017549905.1 Clostridia bacterium
AAAACGCTCAAACATATACCGAAAAAAAATATATATGGCAAAAAGCCCTGAAAAAACCTGAAAACCGACCTGTTGTAGTAGGTTTTGGCCCTTGCGGTATGTTTGCGGCTCTAACCCTCGCAAGAGCAGGTCTTTGCCCCTTGGTTTTAGAGCGCGGAAGCCGTGTCGAAGAACGAATAAAACAGGTTGAAGACTTCTTTAACGGAAAACCGCTTAACACCGAAAGTAACGTGCAGTTTGGCGAGGGCGGCGCAGGTACTTTTTCGGACGGAAAACTAAACAGCGGAATTAAAAATCCACGTTCAAAAACAGTTCTCAAAGT
Source organism: Clostridia bacterium (assembly GCA_017549905.1). Lineage (GTDB taxonomy): Bacteria > Bacillota > Clostridia > Oscillospirales > Acutalibacteraceae > UBA737. The sequence goes on from JAFYNC010000021.1 coordinate 323, forward strand.
GTTTAATGAATTCGGTGCGCCCGATAAAATCTTAACCGATGCCAAGCCACATATAGGCACTGATATTTTAGCTTTAGTTGTCAAAAACATCCGCGAAGAAATAATAAAACTTGGCGGTGAAATTTTATTTGATACAAAGCTCGAAGAAATAACTGTAGAAAACGGCAAAATCGTATCGGTAGTTGCTAACTCTATAGTTTACCCTTGTGACGAGCTTATTGTAGCAACGGGACACTCTGCAAGAGATACCTTTAAAATGCTTTATGAAAACGGCGCCAAAATGGAAAGAAAGCCTTTTGCTATGGGTGTGAGAATAGAGCATTTGCAAAGCAATATTAACAAAGCGCTTTACGGCGATTTTTGGGATAACGAAAATTTGGGCGCTGCCGATTATAAACTGTGGACTCACCTTAAAAACGGCAGAGGGGTGTTTACATTTTGTATGTGCCCCGGCGGCGAAGTAATAAATGCCTCAAGTGAAAATGGCGGAATAGCCGTAAACGGAATGAGTTTATCTGCACGAAACGGCAAAAATGCGAATAGCGCATTGCTTGTAAATGTTGATACCGACGATTTTGAAAACGATGATATTTTCGCAGGTTGTATTCTTCAAAGAAAAATTGAAGAAGCCGCATATAATATATGTGAATGCGCTGTGCCTATTACTACTGTTGGGAATTTTGTTTTTGGAGAAAAAGCAGAACTCGGCAGTGTGAGCCCCACTGTAAAACCTAAGTTTAAATTTGCCGATTTCAATAAAATCTTCCCCCAATTTATAAGCGAAAGCTTAAAAGAGGGGATTAAAATCTTCGGCAAAAAGATAAATGGTTTTGATGATAAAGATGCGGTTTTAACTGCGCCCGAAACACGTTCTTCCTCGCCTGTGAGAATTATACGCGGCGAAGATTTCGAGAGCGTTTCTATTAATGGTCTTTATCCTTGCGGTGAAGGTGCGGGATATGCCGGCGGTATAATGTCTGCCGCGGTGGACGGTATTACCGCAGCCGAAAAAATAATTCAAAAATATAAGGAGTAGTCGTGAAAGTGTTATTAAAGCTGTTTTTAACCTTTTTTAAAATTGGTTTGTTTACATTTGGCGGCGGATATGCAATGATATCCCAAATCAAAGAAAATGTTGTTGAAAAACATAAATGGCTTACCGATGATGAACTTTTGCAAATAATCGCCATAGCCGAAGCAACACCTGGACCTATTGCTATTAATATGGCAACCTTTGTGGGCTTTAAGAAAAAGGGAGTTTTAGGCAGTGCCATGGCTACCTTAGGCGTTGTTTTGCCGTCATTTATTATAATTTTCATCATTTCCTTATTTGTCGAAGCCTTTAAGCAAAATGAATATGTAAAATATGCTTTTTCAGGTATCAAAGCCGCAGTTGCATTTTTAATACTCAAAACAGGCGTTAATATGCTTAAGAAAATGAAGAAAAAGCCGTTTCAGGTTATCGCTTTTTCTATAGTTTTTGCTTTAATGATATTATTCGAATTATTTGCAATTTCTTTTTCTGCGATTTACTTTATTTTAGCAGGTGGTATTTGCGGCATAATTATTTATTCTGTTTTGAATGGTAAAAAGGAGGAAATAAAATGATTTTATTTCGCCTTTTTATAGAATTTTTCAAAATTGGTCTTTTCACAATCGGCGGCGGATATGCTATGATACCGCTTGTAAAAGAAACCGCTTTAAATTATGCCTGGCTTAGCGAAAGTGAATTTTATGATTTTATTGGAATTTGCGAATCAACACCTGGACCTATCGCGGTTAATATGGCAACCTATATCGGCTCTGTTCAGGGCGGAATTTTAGGCAGCATATGTGCTACTTTAGGTGTTGTTCTTCCCTCTTTTATTATAATTTTGATTATAGCCGCTATTCTTAAAAACCTTACTGAAAATAAATATTTCAAAGGTTTTATAGAGGGTGTAAAGCCGGTAGTAATAGCGCTTATAACCTCAACGGGTTTTACCCTGCTTATTAAATGCATAGGCTTTGTATCTTTAAAAAAATTTAAGCTTAACACAGTATCGCTAATGTGTTTTATGGTTCTTTGCCTTATTTATTTTGGTTTTGCTAAATTGAAAAATAAAAAATTATCAACCATAACTTTGATAGTAATTTCAGCAGTTTTGGGAATTATTATTTCCCTCATAAATAACAGTTAATTACCGATAAAGGATTGGATAAATCTGTCCAATCCTTTTTATATTTAGCCGACTTTTTATCCGTTTTGGTTGCGGGTATTAATATATAAAGCACGCCATTTACTGTTTCATTAAAATAAATACCACCAAGTTTTTTAATTAAAAAAATATTTTGAATTAAATCTGCATTGTAAGCCTTTATCAGTATTTTATTGTTATATTTTTTAATATTAATTTGGCTTGATTTTTTCGAAAGGCTAAGTAATAAAGTTAAATAAGCCTTAATGTTTATAATGTAATTCCCAAAAGGCTCTACGGAGAAGATAAACTTTTCTGCAAGTTCTGTTTTTTTTATGAAAACAGAACTCAAAATTTCATTAGAAAAATTATATATATCAATCGGTTTTAATTCATCGCAGTAAAGTGCTTCTGCCCTATGAATTTTCATAAGCATATATCTGTTTTTGGCAGTAATCCCATTTTTTATAACAAGGCTTTCCACCGTGTTTCTAAGACTTGCAGTATACCGCTCTAATTTATTCGGCAAAAATATCAAATTGTCACCCGTCTTTACGAAATTATTATATGAAATATCAAAATTTTAAAAAAATTGTTAAAAATTAAACAAATGTCTTGAAAAACTATGCAAAATAGGTTAAAA
>JAFYNC010000022.1 GCA_017549905.1 Clostridia bacterium
ATGAGGCTCATCATATAATTAAATTAATGGACTTATAAGAAAAAACCCTGTGTGAAAACACAGGGTTTTAGTTTTTTACATATAAAATTGTAAGAGATGGTGGGTTTTTATTAGAGATGGGAGATGTGGGTGGCCCGGCCGGCAACCGAGTTGTTATTCATTTCACCGTCCCCGACCTCGTTATCCTCAAACGTTTCTCAAGAACGCTTTAATAATAGCATCAGCATCAGGATTTACAGCCTTTACAGTGAAAGCGTCTGGCTTATTGCATCCGCAATCGCCCTTGCCGCACTTACAGTCCTCTTTCTTGTCTGCTCTTGGAATGCTTAAAGGAATAGGTAATCCCGCAAACTCCAAGTTACCTAATTTCTCCAAGGTCTTAGCCAATTCAATTGCAGAATCTAGCATATCTACGACAGTATCTGTTTCTACATCTTCTAAATCCTTAACAAGGTCTGTTTCACCAGCCGCAACTAAAAAATCACATAGGCAATCTAACATACCATCTACTGCTACTCTCTTGGCATCCATAACGCGGGTTGCTTCTGCGTCAGCCTGTTTTGCGCTCTCATAATCAGCCTGTGCCGCATTCAAAGCGTCGCTCATTTCTTTTGCAATCTCATCCATAGAGTCTCCATTCTGGAGTCTAGCGAGAATATCTTCTTTTGTAAACATTTACATTTCTCCTTCTTTTATTTTCTATATATATTATAACAAAAATTTTTTAAAAAGTCAACCTGTACTCTTGGAGCTGCGGATTTGGCTTAAATTTGCTTCGTGCGAATTCGTGCGAAAACATTATCACATAACTCGTTTTCTCTTGGATACAGTTAGTTAGGAATTAGCCTATCAATAGCAAGAAAATTCGCCGGAAAGCCTGCGGGGATTATGAATATTACCTAGTAAAAAATGCACACTTGATTTTTATAAAAAAATATGTTATAATAAAATGGGAGGGTATATTTTTGCCGCTCCCCGGTCGGAAATTTTTTACCTGTCAATTCTATTATACCATAAATTTTTTAAAAAGTCAAGAATGCACTGTTAATTCGCTATGTAAAGACAAATTCGCCTCGATTGTGAAATCAAGACGAACATGTTTTCGTTATACTATTTTTAATTTAGAAAGGGTTTATTCTAGCTCCATGTAGCTATGTATTTTTTTGTTACGGAATGAGATCGTTCGTTATGGGAGAACAAGGCTAGCCCGGTGTTACGTATTTTCCGCTATAAAGTTTCTAAAGGCTAGTCCGGTTTCACGAACAAACTCCCCGGTACGCCCCTTAACCACCGGGCAATTGCGCGAGTGCGTTATAGTAGGTTTTCGGGAAAATCGCTATGCATTAGGTCAAGTCACTTTCAACAGGAAAAATTTGCGTATAGGCTGGATTGTGGAAACTCGGGTCGTGAGCTCCGCCCACGACCCGCTCAGAAAGGGAAGTGAAAAGAAATGTAACTTTTTATTTTCTATATATATTATACAAAAAATTTTTAAAAAAATCAAGCGAGGCTCCTCAAGCCTCGCTTAAATCTTTCCATATAGGTCATACCAAAAATTCTTAATTATCAAATGTGGCTCACACTCGCACTCTTGACAACTCTCATACAAGGGGCATTGCGAACAATTGCCATCTTGTTCGCATACCTCTTTAATGATTTCATAGGCTCGCCACAAAATATCTTTATCTTTCATTATTCTGCCCCCTCAACATTTAATTCATAATTTACAACTATTACTCTACAATTTCGGTGTAAAAATCTCAAAGTGCCATCTTCGATACACACACAAGCCACAAGGTCATTTGCACACTCGTAGTCATTGTCAGTGTAATTTTCATAAAAGTCCAATAGGCGACTTTCACAGTCAGTAAAGATATTGTCATCACCTGTCATATCGGTTTTGACATATAGGTCTAATGAATTGGCAGGCCTAAACAAGATACCTCGACCTATGCTATTAAGTTTTGTAATATCAATTTTGGGTTCTACATAATTAAATTTCATTTTAAATACCTCTCTCACTTATAATAATTATATTAGTGTGTTTTTTCAAATATTCAATTTGTTCTCTTGTAAAATGCCCTATACCTTTATCTTGGTTGCTTTGGTAAACTACCTCAAACATTTTAATCACCTGTCTTTTGTAATTGTAGCATTAACATATCATATATATTGCTAAAGTGTTTATCGTTTTTAAGATATAAAAGTTTTTGTTCACAAAAGCCCATATAAGTTTCTTTTGATACCAACCACCATTCTGAATTATGTTGACATTTACCAATACTAAATTCTCGCATTAAATCGTGGCTAAAATTCTCTATAACACTTGTAAACCTATCACAACGTAATGTATCCAAAAGCACAGTACAAGGACAATAGGTTAAATAAGATTTTAAGCGTTTTTGAATATTTTTTGATTTACCTATTTTTATCCAATATTGTTGCTCGTTGGTATAGGGGTTAAAATTACATTGACCTAAAAGATATATGCCTTCATATTCGGGGGCATTTCTTAAATCTGTTGCCGTATCAACAACCCTTCCATTTTCTATTGTGATTTGCGGTTTAGGTTCTTCTGCTTTTATTTCTTTTTTCTTTTTGAAATTAAATAATTTCATTGTACCTCTCCTTTCATTGTCTTAATTATATCACAATATCGGGAAAAAGTCAATAGGTAATTTTCAACAAACATTTGGAATAAAAATTGTGCAAAATGTACAAAGTCTGAAATTCGAGCCGTGGCCCCGGTCACGGCTCGGCGACCGCATAGGCATAAAAAATAAGGGGTACCTTTCGGCACTCCCTCAACTTCTTGGTGCGGATAGCACCACTCGGAATTTGCGACCATTATAAACAAAATCAATTTGTCTTTCGGCATTGGTTACTGTCAAATCATTTTCGTTTGCGGTTACCATACCCAAACAGTCGGCTAATAAGTGAATTAACTTGGCTTTGTCGGTATCGGCTTTCTTAACCCTTGTATCAAACTTATATACAGTTGGCTTTCGGTCGCCTTGCCTTGCCTTTTTTGCACTTGCCTTTTGCTCTTGGGTTAAATCGCTTTCGCACTCTCGAACTGTCATTTTATCTACTTGCTTGTCGCTTTCGATAACTTGCTTGGCTTGTTCTTCGGTGCATTGTAACAATTCCATTATTTTAGTTACTTGTTCCATTCGCTTACCTCGTTAGAGGGGTGGGGGTTATTCCCCCACCGCATAGAAAAGGGCGGTTCCCTTTTCCTCAACTCGACCGATTAAACCGCTTTCTTTCATAGGTCTTACGATAGCCATAGCATACTGCGGTGTGCAATCGGGTATCTCGGCTAATGCCGGGATTTCTTTAATCATCTGTTTAATCTGCATTTTCTTACCTGTGGTGCGGAGATAATCAAGCACACTTTCCGCAACCGCTTTGTTTTTCAACTGCTGTGCGGTCGGTTTGCGGTTGCCGTTTTTCTTTTCAAGCAACTCGATTTCGTGGTTGATAAACTCGATTTCCTTTTCGGTCAAATCGTAGTTTTCAAGTAAACTCTTGAACATTTCAACCTTTGTCATTTTCTTTTCGTTAGCCATACTAATCACTTTCCTTTTCTAAATTAAATTTTTTATATATCGTGGGCGGTGGCTAACCGCCCTTGACATTATTTATTATATCACACTTTTGGCTCGTTGTCAAGACTTTTTAACAAAATTCTTGTGCGATTATTTTTTTCTTTATAAACAGTTATTTTGTTATAGGGGAAAAAGTGCTTTTCGCCTTGTATATCCTTTAACTCTAACTGTTTGTCAACCACTCGTTGAATGGTGCGATATACTTTATATTCCTTATTCCACTCGCAACCTAACTCAATACACTTGAGTAATATATCAAGTTCAATTTCGGCATCAGCAAGTGCAGTGTGTTCTTCGATAAACTCGGTATTATCAGTTAAGAAACGATATACAGTTTCGGCAGTGGTGGAGTAGTTACCACTTTCGGTGTAATACTCGTTCTTATCGCAAAATCTCTTATATTCGGGGGTATATGCTAATTTGCGGTGAACATAACCACGAATATCGAAAATCGGTATATTATCAAAAGGGTTTTTGATTTTAAACCACTCACAATTAAAAGTGAATACCTTATCATCAAAGGGGGAGTTATAGGCAAATGCGGCTTGAACTTCAAAATCGGCAAACTCTCTACACATAATTTGTGTGATATGCCCTAACTTTTTCATTTCGCAAGTTTTACCACGCATACGGTTGATATACTCTTCTCTTTTTTCGGCATAGTAGGCGGTTGTAAACAACTCACGATTATGCCAAATTTGCTCGGCTACAAAGTCGTGCTTGATTAGTCTTTCGCCCGTTTCGGTATCATAGATTATATAACCTATGTTATAGCAAAAGGGCTTTTCAAGACTTGTGGTCTCGGTGTCAAATACTGCAATTCTCATTTTCGGTTTCTTACCTCTCTTTTCTTATTTCGGTATATTCATTATACCATATTTTGTTTGGCTTGTCAAGTCTTTTTTTGTTTCCGTTTTCCAAACTCGTTTTGGCTTGGTGTCCGTTTCCTTAACTGACATACTTATTATACCATACTATTGGTATTTTGTCAAGTGTTTTTTTAAATATTTTTAAAAATTTTTTGTTTCCGTTTTCCGTACTCGCTTTGGTGCGGTTTCCGTTTCCTTGTCCCTTGACAAGTATATAATATCATATTTAAGGGAAAAAGTCAATATGTAATTTTGCACAAGATTTTGGCTGATTTTTTGTGCAACCTGCACAAATCGTAAATTCGGCTCGTTTACGCGTAAACGAGCCGATAATTCGGCAAAATATAAAAAAATTCGGTGAATTTTTAGCGAATTCACCGAATTTTTATTATTTTTTAGGTTTTCTTTTGCGTTTTAGGTCTAATTCGTAGTTGTCTTCACCGATTTTAAAGGCAATTAACTTGCTTTTGTTGGTGATTTCAACATTTTCATAGCCATTTTCAATTAAAAATTGCGAAATTTGCTCGATAACTCCTTCTTTGGTAGTATCTGCCTTTCTCTCACGCTTATCCCACTTGTAAGTCGCAGGCGTTTTGTGTTCGCGAACATTGGCATACTTTTTCGCAAGTTTTTCTTGCTCAGGTGTAAGGTCAAAACTCATTCTCTCCCCTTTGTCTATTGCTTTATCATCGGCTATAACTTGTTTTGCTTCGGCTATGCTACAACCGAGCAAGTCCACAAGTTCGTCTATACGCTTTTCTTCTTCTTGCTTAGTCATTTGCGGTTTCCCCCCTTATAGCGTTATTGGGGTTGGGTATGGGTGGAACGAGCCACCCATACCCTTTTAATTAGTTAGCCGAGAAATATGCTACACCCTTTTCTTCGGTTCTTGTAATCAAACCGTTTTCTTTCATTGGGCGAACAATAGCCATTGCATATTGGGGAGTGCAATCGGGAATTTCAGCAAGACAAGGAATTTCCTTAATCATTTGCTTAATTTGCATAGCCTTGCCAGTTTCTTTAAGATAAGCAAGAACCTTTTCGGCAACTTCCTTATTCTTTAACTGTTGAGCCGTAGGCTTACGAGAGCCGTTTTTCTTCTCAAGAAGTTCAATTTCGTGGTTGATAAACTCAACTTCTTTTTCGTTAAGGTCATACTTATCAAGTAAAGCCTTAAACATTTCTACCTTTGTCATTTTCTTTTCATTTGCCATAGTTATCACCTATGCCTTTCAAAATATTTTTTATACCTTTTTGGTACATTCTTATTATATCACATTAGCAACTATTTGTCAAGCATTTTTTAAAAAATTTTTAAAATTTTTGCTTTGTGATTTTTTAAGTCCGTACCTCTTTGGTACATATATATAATACCATACTTTTTAGGAAATTGCAAGATGGAATGTTGCACAAACATTTGCCGAGAAAATTGTGCAACTTGCACAAAATGCGAAATTCGGTTCGTGATGTCCCATCACGAGCCGCTCAAAATAAAAATAAAAAATAGGGGGTAGGCTTTCACCTACCACCCTACAAGAGAGGTCTATATTGACAGTTTACTTTCATAAGCCGAATATTTACCTTTATAATCTTTTGCATATTGAACAACATATTGTGTATCTTGTTGTGTCATACAATAGCAATTAAACATAGTCCAAGAGC
>JAFYNC010000023.1 GCA_017549905.1 Clostridia bacterium
AAGAAACTTTTGCTACTGTGCTTAGCACGGGCGACATTATGGTGCATGACACTCAGGTTTACGGCGCTTATAACAGTCAAACCGGCGAATATGATTTTAGCGCATTTTTCAAAGAAACCGCTTCTTATTTCAAAAGTGCCGACCTTAGCGTTGCAAATTTAGAGGTTACATTCGGCGGAACAGAATCAGGCAAATACAGCGGATACCCTGCCTTTAACACTCCTGACAGTTTAGCCGATGCAATTAAAAACAGTGGTTTGAATTTTCTTATAACTGCTAATAACCATAGCTATGACACAGGACTTTTCGGTCTTAAACGTACCGCGCAGATATTAAAGCAAAAAGGCATTGAATTTATAGGTACAAGAGAAACTACTGATGATAATACCTATGCCATAAAAGCTATAAACGGCATTAAAATAGGTATGGCAAACTACACCTATTCTACATTTGCAAACGGCAAAAAAGCCCTTAACGGAAATGTTTTAAAAGAAGAAGCCGGCCCACTTGTTAACACTTTTGATTATAACAACATTGAGAGTTTTTATACCGAGGCTCAAAGTGTTATTTCGGAAATGAAGCATAACGGTGCTGAATTTATTGTATTTTATATGCATTGGGGAAACGAATATCAGCTAAAGGCTAACACTTGGCAAAAGAGCATCGCTCAAAAGCTTTCAAACCTTGGTGTTGATATAATTATCGGCAGTCATCCTCATGTTATAGAGCCTATCGAGCTTATTCACTCAGAGGACGGTCAGAATACTACTGTATGTGTTTATTCTACCGGTAATGTCGTTTCTAATCAGCGTCAGGAAATAATGGATAGTTGCCCTTCAGGTCATACCGAGGATGGTATGTTATTCAGTTTTACACTGAGAAAGTACAAAAACGAAGTATCGCTTGATAGTGTTGATTTAATTCCTACTTGGGTTAACCGTTATAAAGGCGGTGGTGGATATTTATATACCATATATCCGCTTGAAAATGCTGATTGGGGAAGCACTAAATATTCACTTGATGCTACTGCTGCCAACAAGGCTTTAAAATCCTATGAACGCACAAAAGCCATTGTTGCCGAAGGGCTTACAGAAGTTCAAAAACACATCGGATGTGAAATAACATTTAAATAATAAAAATGAGGTTAGCAACGCTAACCTCATTTTTATTTTCCCACACAAAACTTTCTGAATATTTCATCAGTTACCGCGTTTGTCACTCTTTTGCCTGTCATCTCAAAAAGCGCTGATAAAGCATCGTCAACACAAACGCCTACCGCATCCATAGTAAGTCCGATATTAAGAGCGTTTAAGGCTTCTTCTACGCCGTCAAGCGCCCTTATTGCACAGTCACGTTGACGCTCATTCATAAGCACAACACTTTCTGCCGATAGGTTTGCCGTTCCCGAAATTTCGGTTATCTGCTTTTCCAATTCTTTATAACCAACTGAATTTTTAGCAGATGCTTCTACTATCCTAAAACCTTCAAAAGCAGAATAATCAATTTTGTTTTCCAAATCGGTTTTATTAATAATTATTATGGTGTTTTCTCGGTTTAATAATTTCAAAAGATTTAAGTCTTCTTCATCTAATTGTGATGTGCAGTCAAAAACCGCTAAACAAAGCTGTGCCGTATCTATTCTCTGCTTTGCTCTTTCCACGCCTATACTTTCAACTGTATCATCGGTTTTATGAATACCCGCAGTATCCGCAAGTCTTAATGTTATTTCACCTATAGTTACGGTTTCCTCAATAACATCGCGTGTAGTACCCGCTATCTCGGTTACAATAGAGCGTTCTGTGCCACTTAACATATTCATAAGTGTGGACTTGCCAACGTTTGGCTTACCAACAATTACAGTATCTATTCCCTCTCTTAGAACCTTGCCCGCATCAAAAGTCGAAAGCATTTCTCTGAGTTCTTGCTTTGCATTACTTAGCATTTTAGAAAAATTCTCAGCATTTAGTCCCTCAATATCTTCATCAGGATAATCCGAAAAAGCCGCAATAGATGCATCGGCAGAAATTAAATCACTTTCTATCTTTGCTATTTTCTTGAAAGTTCTGCCTGTATGCGCCGCACGAGAAAGCTTAAGCTCAGCGTTGCTTTTTGCAGATATAAGTCCCATAATACTTTCGGCTTTTGTAAGGTCGGTCTTGCCGTTTAAAAAAGCTCTTTTGGTAAATTCGCCTGCTTCTGCAAGAAAAGCGCCGTTTTTAAGAATTAACCTTAACACAGATTTAAGCATCAATGAGCCACCGTGAAGCGAAATTTCTACAGTGTCCTCACCCGTAAAGCTATGAGGTGCTCTAAACACAAGCGCTACCGCATCGTCAAGCACAGTATCATTTTCTTTAACCTCACCGTATGCAGCCTGATAACCCTCAAAATCGCAGAGTTCCTTTTTTGAAAAAGGAAAGAAAACCTTATCTGCAATTTCTATGGCTTTATCGCCCGAAATTCTGATAACCCCCAAAGCACCGTCGCCCAAAGGTGTTGCAATGGCGGTAATAGTTCTGTTGTTCATTATATCCTTATCCCTTTGTATAAAACTTATATTTATGTTATCATAAAAAAACATTTTTTTCAATAAAAAAAGACACACAGCAAAACTGTGTGTCTTTTGTGTTGGCATCTACTTATCTTCCCGGGCAGCTTCCCGCCAAGTATTTTCAGCGCAAGTGAGCTTAACTTCCGTGTTCGGTATGGGAACGGGTGGACCCTCACCGCAATCAACACCAACTGCGTGTCACCCTCAGGCGACTTTGCTATAATACCACAACAAAAAGTATTTGTCAACACTTTTTTGAAAAAACTTTAAAAAATTTTTTGAATCAGAATTTTTGCTGCCGTTATTGTAAAATTATGTATAAAATTATCTTATTTGAAAGTTATATATTAGATATTATATAAAAAAATAAAATATCTTGTTTACAAATCAACAAAAATGTGGTAATATGATAAACGTATGAGAATGTTTATACTACTTTTCTCAAAATTATTTTTAGGAGGAATTTTTGTGTCCAGAAAGTTCAAAACTATGGACGGTAATAATGCCGCTGCTCACGTTTCCTATGCGTTCACAGAAGTAGCAGGTATTTATCCTATTACCCCGTCCAGTCCAATGGCAGACTATGTTGACCAATGGTCAGCTCAAGGTCTAAAAAACATCTT
>JAFYNC010000024.1 GCA_017549905.1 Clostridia bacterium
ATAAAAAATCCTATGAAAATAATTTTTATGAAGCCTCGCAAAGCGGCGCTATGCATAGTAAAAGGTATATTTAGTGAATGTAAATATGGTGAGTGGATAGGTCCAAGATTTTTTGGAATATGGGGACTGCCTAAAAAAACAAGCCTTAAGACCTTTAATAAGCAAGAGACAAAAGCGGTATATCTAAAATCTCAGAAGATACTAGGGGCAAATATACGCTCACATGAATAAAATAGATTGTAAATATATATTTTTTATGGTATAATTTTTTTGGTTAAATTTAGAAAATAAGGGTTTGGAGTATGATTTATAATAATATATTAGAAGCGATGGGGAATACCCCGATTATTCGTCTTCGCAATATGACAGGTCCTGATGACGCTCAAATACTTGTCAAGTTTGAGGGACTTAATGTTGGTGGGTCAATTAAAACTCGTACGGCGCTTAATATGATTAACGATGCCGAAAATAAAGGGATTATTAATAAGGATACAATAATAGTAGAGCCTACAAGCGGAAACCAAGGTATTGGTCTTGCGCTTGTTGGGGCGGTTAAGGGCTATAAGGTAAAAATTATTATGCCCGATTCTGTAAGTGAAGAAAGAAGAAAACTTGTGCGTCATTACGGGGCAGAGGTTATTCTTGTTCACGATGCGGGAAATATCGGTCTTTGTATTGAAGAATGTCTTAATTTAGCTCTTAAAATGAAAGCGGAAAACCCAAATGTTTTTGTGCCTCAACAATTTGAAAATCCCGCCAACCCTGAAATTCAGAGAAAGGGTACAGGCAGAGAGATTTTAGAGCAGGTTGACGGTGCAATCCACGGCTTCTGCTCGGGAATAGGCACAGGAGGCACAATTACGGGTATTGGTGAAACATTAAAGGCACAAAATCCCGATATGTTAATTTGGGCGGTAGAGCCTGAAAATGCCGCTATTCTTTCGGGCGGCTCGATAGGTACTCATGTGCAGATGGGTATTGGTGACGGTATTATACCCGAGATACTTAATCAGCAGATTTATGATGATGTATGTATAGTGAAGGACGAGGAAGCTTTGCAGGTTTCTAAGGATTTAGCCGCAAAAGAGGGTATCATGTGCGGAATAAGCAGCGGAACAAATGTTGCCGCCGCTATTAGAATGGCAAAGATTTTAGGTAAAGGCAAAACTGTGGTTACAGTTCTTCCCGATACAGCAGAGAGATATTTTTCAACTCCATTATTTGAATAAAAAAATTAACTCCTTGCTCACATTTAAGTGAGCAAGGAGTTTTTGTTTAGTCGTCGCAGCAATCGAAAGCGGTTACACATTTAATAAAACAAGCAGAAGCTGTAAATATTAATGCCAACGAGCCTACAAGCACACCAATTATAATGGCGTTTAAAACACTTGTTGCAGGCAACTCGATTGCGAGAAGAATGAGAGCTGTCAGAATGGCTAACAGTATTCCCGCAAGTATCAGCGGTATCGAATCGCACGAACAATCATTTCTAAATGGGCGAGCACCCACTGAAGCCACAAGCAATATTGCAAGGTATACCACAGCTATTCCTAATGCCACCCACAAAAATGCAGTAGAAACTGTTATTATTGCGGTAAAGCTTAAAATTGCGGCGGTTATACCAACTATGATGCTTGCTGCTATTGCTAATAAAGTGCAATCAAATCTTGTGTTGCAGTTGCAATTTCTCATATTTTTCACCTCTACAATAATATATGAAAATTTAGTTGCATAGGTTAAAAGTAAAAAGGGCAAGGATAAACCTTGCCCTTTTAGATTAATTGTAATATCCGCTTTAATTAATGTTTGTGATAATAGAATCACTGCCCATAGCTTCGGGTAATTTTCCGTCCCACTTATCGTAAAACTTTGAACGGATAATATCATCGCTTAGAGATGCCTTTATTTTATTGTTAGCTTCTGCCTCTGCCTCTGCTTTTATACGTGTTGTTTCAGCCTGTGCCTCGGCATTGGTAATAGCAGTTTGCTTTTCTGTTTCGGCTTTAAGGAGCTGTTGCTGTGCAACCTGTTTTTCTTCAATAGCTGTAATGAAAGCCTCTGAAAAATCGAAATTGATAATATTAACATCTGTAATATATAAACCAATATTATTGAGTTTATCATTAAGTCCTTGAACGAGACCTTCAGATATTAAGGAACGGTTGGTTACACTTTCTTCAGCGGTGTATTGCGCGGTTATAGCTTTTAAAACCTCATTTACCGCGGGGGCTACTAAAACCTGTTCATAATTAGCGCCTATGTTTTTATATATGCTGTAGGATTTTGCGGTATCAACACGGTAGTTGATAGCAAGAGTTGTTGCAACTGTTTGAAGGTCTTTAGAAAAGGCTTCGGTATTAACCTCTAATTTTACAATGCGGTTATCAATCTTAACAACCTTTTGAACAAACGGAGCTTTAAAGTGAAGTCCTTCCTGTAAAACGCCCTCGTTAACCTTGCCTAAGGTTACAACAACGCCTGTGTGACCGGCATCAACAATAGTGAAGCAGTTTGCAATACTAAGTATCGCAAAAAGCCCTATTACAGCGAAAATAATAAGATTTCGTATTTTACTTGTCATATAAATCATCCTGTTCTTAGATTTTAGTTAATTATATCATGTATATATTTAAAATTCAATATTCAAACGGGATTTATAAGCGGCCTATAAATCCCGAAATTGTTTGTGTTTATTATTGGTAAGCTGAGGTTATGCCTAAATATTCTTCAAGACAAAGACCGCTGTTATAAACTGCTGTTGCGGTTTCGACACCAAGGTATCTGATATGCCATGGTTCATAAATATATCCTGTTATAGCTTCTTTTCCTTCGGGGTAGCGAATGATAAATCCATATTTATAGCAGTTATCAGCAAGCCAATTCGCCTCAGGTGAGCCTGCAAAGCTTGAATTTGATTTGTTAATATCAAAGGCTAATCCCGTTTGATGCTCAGAGTGGCCCGCCCTTGCGGAATATCGGTCGGCTGCTGCAGCACCATCTCTTTTTACATAATTGTTATAAAGGTTTTTCTGGGTTTGATAACTGCGAAATCCCGATTTAACAAAAAGCTCAAAGCCATCAACCTTGGCGGCGGCAAACATTTCTTGCAAAGCGGCGTTTGCAACAGGGTCAACCCCAGGATTATATGTGCTTGGTAAAGGATATGTTTTATTTGCAATTAAAATATCGTTAATATATGTAAGCTCGGGTTCAACCGGAGGAATATAAGGGGTAACAGTAACCGAAACATCTGCAAAAACATTTACATTATCTGCCGAGCGAACAGTAACTGTACAGCTTCCAACCCCAACACCCGTTATCCTGCCGATACTATTAACGGTTGCAACGGCGGCGTTATCACTCGTCCAGATTTCAGCCTTGTTAGTTGCATTTGCGGGGTGCATTGTAACTATTGGCATATCACTCGTGCCCTCTACAATGGTGACTGAATATTTATTCAAGGTAATCTTCTCAACCCCGATATACACAGGCTCGGGTGGTTGAGATTGCACAGGTTCTTCCGCATCATCTACAGGAACATCAGTGCTAATCACAGGTTTCGAGTCCGATAGCGATTCCGGAGCTTTATTGCAACTCATAAAAGTAAGTAAAATTAAAATGTTAAGAGTTATGACTATTAATTTACAAAGCCGAATCGTCATTATATTGCACCCCTTTTC
>JAFYNC010000025.1 GCA_017549905.1 Clostridia bacterium
ACCTATTTCGCTATCTCTTTTTGATGGTGAAAATACCGTTTGCGCGACAGGTGACATTCCTCAAAAAGCACAAAATAAACCGCTTACAGCCGAAGACGCGCTTAAAAGCATTTCTAAATTCGGCTCTACTCCTTATATAGACGAGGGCGGCACTGCTAAGGTTGATGAGGGACTTTTTGTGCCCAAAAGCGAGCTTAACGAACTAAGGCGAAAAGCTGCCGAATTATTAGATATAAAACGTGCCGAAATTAAAACTACACCCTGTGATAAAACATATATTGCGCCCGAAAAATCGGCTGCTGCCTTAAAAACACCAAAAGTATTTGCAAGGTTCCAAAACAAAAATCAAATACCTGAAACTTTGAGCGGAATAGATGCTATTATTTATCCGTTAGAGCAAAATCCCGAGGATTTAAAGGGGATTAATTTGCCGCTTATAGCCGATATTCCGCGCGGAATATTAAGCGAAAAAGTGATAGCCGAAAGACTTAAATTATTTAAAGCAAATGGCTTTAATACCGCTCTTTGCGGTAATTTAGCGGCAGTTGAAATTGCTAAAAACGAAGGCTTTGAAATTATTGGTGATGCAGGGCTTAATATTGCAAATTCCGAAAGCCTTGAAACCGCAAAAGCGCTTGGAATTAATTGCGCCGTGATTTCAGCAGAGGAGCAGATAAACGACATTTTAAGTCTTAATTCAGACTTAAAAAAAGGAATTGCGGCTTACGGAAATATACCGCTTATGCTATTTAAAAACTGCCCTTTAAAAAATGGCATTTCTTGTGATAAATGCGATAAAAACGGTGTTCTTACCGATAGGCTCGGCACTCAGTTTCCAATTAGATGCCGAATGGGATACAGCGAACTTTTGAACAGTGTGCCCATCTTTCTTGCAGACCGCAAAAGCGAACTTTTGGGGCTTGATTTTATTATTCTTTATTTTACAAAAGAAGATAAATTCGAAGCAGAACAAATTATTGAAGCTTACAAAAACGGCAATTCGCCCACTAAGAAGCACACAAGAGGTCTTTATTACAGAGGAACAATATAAAAACAGCACCTTGAGGTGCTGTTTTTTTAATTTAACTTATTTGCCATTTCGTAGAATTTATAATAAATTCCTTTTTTCTCTAAAAGTTGAGCATGGTTGCCTTCTTCAACTATTCCCTCATCTGTAAGAACTAATATGCGGTCGGAATTTCGGATTGTTGAAAGTCTGTGAGCTATAGTTATTGTCGTTCTGCCCTCGGCAAGCTTGTTAAGTGACCTTGCAACAGCAAATTCGCTCTCGTTATCAAGGGCGCTTGTTGCTTCATCAAGAATAATAATTGGCGGATTTTTAAGGAAAACTCGCGCAATGCTTATTCTCTGCTTTTGTCCGCCCGAAAGTTTTACGCCTCGCTCACCTACATAGGTGTCGTATCCATCTTTAAGCTCGGTAATAAATTCGTGAGCTCCCGCTTTTTTAGCGGCTTCAACAACCTCTTCCATAGTAGCGCCGGGTTTGCCGTAAGAAATATTCTCATAAACCGTTCCCGAAAAAAGATATACATCCTGTTGCACAACGCCTATATTTTCTCTGAGCGATTTAAGGGTATATTTTTTAATGTTTTTTCCGTCGAGCAAAATTTCGCCGCCCGTTACATCATAAAAACGCGGTATCAAGTTGCAAAGCGTGGTTTTTCCGCCACCCGAAGGACCTACAAAAGCAATTTTTTCACCACTTTTGATATTTAAATTAAGATGTGTAAAGATGCGGTTGTGGTCGTCCGGATATTCAAATGAAACATCCTTAAACTCAATATCTCCTTTAGGATTTATAAGTTTTTTAGCATCAGGCTCATCAAATATTTCAATATCGGCATCCATTATCTGCAAAAAGCGTTCAATACCTGTAAGTCCTCTTTGGAACTGCTCAGAAAACTCAATAATTCGGCGCACGGTTGCAATAAAGGTTGTGACATACAACAGATATGCAACAAGGTCGCCAGGTGTTATTTTACCCTTTATCATAAACAAACTGCCAACAACTACAACCGTGGCATACATTATGCCGTCAAACATTCTGGTTGTGGTAGAAAAGGCGCCCATAAATTTATAAGAAAGTTTTTTGATTGAGAAAAATTCCTTATTATCTTTTTCGAATTTTTGTTGCTCGATATCCTCATTGGCAAAGGCTTTTACAACCTTTTGACCAAGCAACGAATCCTCAATTCTGGCGTTTAGCTCGCCAATCATAACGCGCTGACTTCTGAATGTTTGGCGCATTTTGGCATTTAGCTTTTTGCAAATTAGTATCATAATCGGAATAATCACAAATATGATAACAGTGAGCGGAATATTGATATTCATCAAAATAATAAAGGATACTATACCCTTTATACCTGCAATAAAAAATTCCTCGGGACAGTGGTGTGAAAATTCGGTGACATCAAAAAGGTCATTGGTGATTCTACCCATAATCTGACCGACTTTTGTATTGTTGAAATAAGTATTAGAAAGCTTGTGCAAATGCGCATAAGCATCTCTTCGCATATCGGTTTCAATTCTTGTTCCCATAACGTGACCGATATATGCCATATAATAGTAAGCCGCGGCATCAATTATTCTGAGCAACAAATAAAGAACGCCGACTTTTAGTATAAAATCAACCGTAAGGGTTGATATATCATTCATTCCCGCATTAGTGATTTTGCGCATAATAAGTGGCAAAATTATTTCGCAAATTGTGGTGAGCGAAGCGCAAAACAAATCAAAAATAACAGTTCCGATATATTTGCTATAATAAGGCATAAAACGCTTTATGAGCACACTTGTTTTATAGTTTTTTTCAGTCTTTTTCATCTTAATCACCTGAGTTAATTATATATTTTAATCTTAGCAAAATCAATATTTTATTTTTTTAAAAAAACAGATGACATATAATAATAAATATGCTATAATAATAAAGAGTATATAGATAATGGAGGAAAAGGGCTTGAAACTACTTGCTATTGACGGTAACAGTATCATTAACCGCGCGTTTTACGGCATAAAGTTGCTAACCACAAGGGACGGTCAGTACACAAATGCGGTATACGGTTTTATTAATATTCTCAACCGACTTAATGATATGGAAAAGCCTGACGGCGTTGCGGTCGCTTTTGACCTTAAAGCGCCAACCTTCAGACATAAAAAATATGCCGAATACAAAGCAGGCAGAAAAGGTATGCCCGATGAACTTCGCAGTCAAATGCCGA
>JAFYNC010000026.1 GCA_017549905.1 Clostridia bacterium
GCCGTAAAGACCGCTATCCTCAGAAACAGAGGCAATTTTAAGTCCCACCGACTGCTGATTTTTGATTTCTGCGGTTACAGAGTCAATCATACTATAGGTAATACCAAGTTTAGCTCTGCTTACCACCTTACCGCTCCCAATTAATTCATCAACAATTCTTTTCATAACAGTAGTAGGTATCGCATAGCCCACATTATCGTAAGCATCACTAACAAGCTTTGAGGAGGTGACACCAACCACCTGACCGTACATATTAACGAGCGCACCGCCTGAACTGCCGGGATTTATTGGGCAAGAAGTCTGAATAAGTCTTGAACTGTAATTTGAGGTTGTGCTTACTCTTCTGTTTACTGCTGAAATTACACCGTCTGTAATACTTGAAGGGTCTATAGCATCACTCGGTCTGCCGATAGCCACAACATTCTGTCCATAATACAAATCATCAGAATTTGCAAATTCAGCAGGTGAAAATTCGCCTGAATCAATTTTTAAAACTGCAAGGTCACTAATTTGGTCACCCGCAACAAATTTCGCATCGTATTCCTTACCATCAAAGGTATAAATCTTAAATTTAGCCGATGCTACTTCAGAATATATATGGTCGTTAGTAACGATATATCCATCTTTAGAAAAAACAATTCCGCTTGCCTGTGACATTTCACCTGCCATATTGTAAATCATTATTCCTACAACCGACCTATCTACCTTTTCGTAAACCTCAGCCGCTGTTAATTCATCAGTATCGGCAGGCTTTGCCGCAAGGTTTACAGACGGTTTTTTACCCGATTTAACAGTACTATTTCCATTTTTTCCGATAAAATAACCTGCAAGACAACTACCGGTTAAGGCTACTATAATAGCTAAAATAAAACTAAATACCTTAAGTCCCTTGCTCATAGGTCTATAATCCGCAACAGGTATTGGTGTGGAATAATTTATGGGGGTATACACTGGTTCACTGATTATTGGCTCATCAAAATTTTGTGTTTCTTCTTCCGCTGTTTCAGAAATTTCGGAATTTATCTCATTTTCTTCTATTTCTTCAGTTATATTTTCCTGTTCATTGTTCAAAAATTCGCTCATTCTTATTCTCCATTCAAACTATGGTAATATCATTTTAAAGGCAGTAGGACCGTTTTCCTTGCTTGAAACCGATATTGTACCGCCATGTGCCTTTACTATTGTTTTTACAATATAAAGTCCAAGACCTGTGCTATTTTTCACATTTGAACGTGATTTATCTACCTTATAAAAACGCTCAAATATAAATGGCAAATCCTTTTGCGGAATACCGCTGCCTGTATTAGTTAAGATGAAAACCGTTTTTTGATTTTCGTTCTTTAACTCAAACGAAAGAGCGCCGCCATCGTCACTAAACTTAATTGCATTGTCCACGAGATTATATATAACCTGATGAATTAAATCGCGGTCAGCATTTACAGATATATTCTGTAATTCATCAAGACCTTTTATTTCAAGTTTTTTATTCTCAATCCGCTGTTCTTGGCTTATAACTGTTGTGAAAATCAGTTCGCGCAAATCGAAAAGCTGGGGTTTCATTGTAAACTCGCCCGATTCAAGCCTTGACATACTAAGCATAGACTCTACAAGACGTGAAAGCCTTTTTACCTCTTCGGACACAATATTCAGATAATATTTTTGTTTCTCAGGCTCTATCGTGCCGTCAAGAATACCGTCAATAAATCCGCCTATCGTGGTCATTGGTGTTTTTAATTCGTGAGAAACATTGGCAACAAAGCTTTTTCGCATACCCTCAAGATTTGAAAGAGTATTGGTCATCATATTAAATGAAGCTGAAAGTTCGCCTATTTCGTCATCACTCGTTACAGGTATACGCTTTGAAAAATCGCCTTTTGCCATTGCCCTTGAAGCCTCAGACATTAATTTTAACGGCTTTGTCATTCTATATGTCATAGCATAAATAGCAAAAAACATTATAATTATAGGTACTATCGCAGAAATTAAATACAACTTTGTAACAGCAGAAAGCAAATTTCTAACCAATGAAAGCGGAGCGGTTGCAAAAACTGTAAATATATGCCTATCACCGTCATAAATAGGTTTTGCCGTTACATAGTGCGGATTTTCATAAATCCCAAGTGTTGTTAACCTCAAGTTTTTACTGTCGCTTAATTTTTCTAACTCACCTTTATGAATTATATGAGATGTATGTTGACAATTTCCGTTTTGTTCCCATTCTCGACAAGCGCAAACTGTTACTCTGCCATCTCTAACCGCGATAAAAATATCCATATCCGAAACCTCGGAAACAGTTCTTATAACACTAAAAAAGTGCTTTGTATCAGCAGCATTTCCCTTATCTTCTTCTGCCGAAAGATACTCTACAATTTCATCGCATGCCATTGAAAGTGTTTCGTATTTAGATTTTGCGATATAGTTATTAAGTACAACCGAAAGTATAAACATCATAGCCGTGAGGCTGGTTAGAATTATTACCGAGGTTATAAGAAAATATTTTTTAAAAAGTTTAAGTTTCATTATAGACCTCAGATTTTAGTGATTTCAAATTTATATCCCACGCCCCAAACGGTTTTTAATGACCACTCGTTTGAAACATTTTCAAGCTTTTCGCGAAGTCTTTTTACATGAACGTCAACTGTTCTTGAATCACCATAGTAATCAAATCCCCAAACCTCATCTAAAAGTTGGTCACGCGTGTAAACACGGTTAGGATTACTTGCCAAATGATAAATAAGTTCAAGTTCCTTAGGTGGTGTATCTATTCTGACACCATCAACAACAAGCTCATAATTTGTGAGGTTGATTTTCAGTTTATCGTATCTAACCTCACTAATTTGATTTTGCTTATTCTTTTCATTACTACGTCTAAGCACTGCCTTAATGCGCGCTATAACCTCTTTAGTTTCAAAAGGTTTAGTAACATAATCGTCAGCCCCAAGTTCTAAACCTAAAATTTTATCAAAGGTTTCACCTTTTGCTGTCAACATAATAATTGGTGTTTCACTTTGCTTTCTTATTTCTCTGCAAACTTGCCAACCATCCAAAATAGGCAGCATAATATCAAGCAAAATAAGGTCGGGATTATATTGTGCGGCATATTTTACTGCCTGTTCGCCGTCGTTAGCAACCTTAGTTTCAAATCCATCCTTTTCAAGATATAGCCTTAAAAGTTCGCATATATTGACATCATCATCAACTATAAGTATTTTATGTTGCATAAACAATATCCTTTCTGCATATTATCTTAAAAACAATATTATAATAATATTATTAAGAGAGTGTGAATAATTGTAATATTTTTAATAAAAAAACCTCTCATAACGAGAGGTTTTATACTGAAACAATTATTCAGCTGCTTCTTGTTCTTTCATCTTAGCAAAGCATTCGCTGCAATAAACCGGACGATCATCACGGGGAACAAAAGGCACTGTTGCCACACCACCGCATGCTGCACAAACTGCTTCGTGCATCTCTCTGGGAGCCCTTCCTGCATTTTTACGCTTATCGCGGCAAGGCTTACAGCGCTGTGGTTCGTTTACAAAGCCTTTGGATTCGTAAAACTCCTGCTCTCTTGCAGTGAATACAAATTCCTCTCCGCAATCTTTGCAAACTAATGTCTTGTCTTCGAACATCTCTTTTACCTCTCTTGGATTTGTTTTTAGCCCCGGACGGAATTGCACCGACATCTTTGTTTTTCAACGCTCTGCTTAATTTAAGCTACATGGGCATATATAAACAGCATTACACTGTTTTTAACTTTTTTCTTATTCGAGCAAGGGAATTATCAACCGATTTCTCAGAAATACCAAGTTTTAAAGCTATATCGGAATACCTCTCTCCTGACAAATACAGCTGTAAAACATCGTACTCAAGTGATGAAAGTTCAAGTCTTATAGTATCGGTGAGATTTTTATAATCCTCGCGGTCGAAAAATATTTTTTCAGGGCTGTTACTGTCTATCAAATTTATATCTTCAATAGATAGCAATAATTCCTGCGGTATATCCTTTTTGCGCTGACGGTTTTTAAGCACCGAAATTAACGCGCGTTTAATGCAAAGTGTAGCAAATGTTGAAAATCTGGCTTTTTTTGAATCATAATCCTTTACGGCAGAATAAAGTGCCAAGGTTGCTTCTTGAAAAGCATCTTCCGCATAATCTGACGAACAGTATTTTTTAATGTAAGAATAAATTGTGGGGTAATAACGGTCAATTATGATCTGTAACATTTCATAATTGCCATTCTTTATACTTACAACTATCTCATCATCAGTAAGCTTTTCGTAATTTTCGACAAAATTTTCAGACATTATAGCTCCAAATCAGCATTTCTCACCAAATATAAAATTATAATACATTATAAATTATTAAAAGTCAAGTTGATTTTATTTTTTGTTAAATTTTCGTCAATTTTATTGACTTTATTTGTGAAAAAGTTTATATTATATATAGGGAGGCTATTCAATATGTACAATAAACAATATGAACTTTGGTGTCAAAAAGCCACCGGAGATGACGATTTAGTTAAAGAATTAAAAGAAATTTCAGGCAATGAAGAATTAATTTCTGATGCTTTTTATAAAAATCTCGAATTCGGCACAGCAGGACTCAGAGGTGTTATCGGCGCCGGAACTAACCGTATGAACATTTATACTGTTGGTCAAGCCACCCAAGGTCTTGCAGCATACGTAAACTCCGTAACACAAAACGGCAGTGTTGCAATTGCTTATGACAGCCGTATCAAATCCGATGTTTTTGCTCGTATGGCAGCATCAATTTTCGCTGCAAACGGAATTAAGGTTTATCTTTATAAAGAACTTATGCCTACTCCAATGCTTTCATTTGCAGTAAGGTATCTTAAATGCGACGCCGGTGTTGTTGTGACCGCCAGTCATAACCCTGCCAAATATAATGGGTACAAGGCATACGGACCTGACGGCAGCCAGTTAGGACCAAAAGAAGCAGATTTTGTGCTTTCAATTATGCAAAGCGTTGATATTTTTGACGGTGTCAAGCAAATGGATTTTGATGAGGCTTTAAATAACGGAATCATTGAATACATCGGTGATGATGTTATAGAAGAATATCTCAAAAATGTTGAAGCTCAACGTGTTGAAAAGGATATTGACCTTTCTAACCTAAAGGTTGTTTACACTCCGTTAAACGGCGCAGGCAACAAACCTGTGCGCGCAATACTTAAAAAAATCGGTGTTACAAATGTTGCTGTTGTTCCCGAACAGGAACTGCCTGACGGCAATTTCCCAACAGCACCATACCCCAACCCCGAAATAAGACAAGCATTTGAATGCGCATTAAAACTTGCCGAAACCGAAAATCCCGATATTTTACTTGCTACCGACCCCGATAGTGACCGCGTAGGTATTGCGGTGAATACCGAGGGTGAATATAAACTATTTTCAGGCAATGATGTTGGTGTGCTTTTACTCAACTACATCTTAACCCGCCGCAACGCCAACAAAACTTTACCGAAAAATCCTTTAGCGGTAAAAACTATTGTTTCTACAGAGCTTTGCCAAAAAATTGCCGATAAATACGGCTGCGCGCTTGTAAATGTATTAACAGGATTTAAATTCATTGGCGAGCAGATAACAATTCTTACCGAAAAGGGTGAGCCCGAGCGCTATATCTTTGGTTTTGAAGAAAGTTACGGTTACTTAGCAGGCGATTATGCACGTGATAAGGATGCCGTTGTAGCTTCTATGCTTATCTGCGAAATGACCGCTTACTATAAATCACAAGGCAAAACCCTATGCGATGTGCTTGATGATATTTATAAAGAGTTTGGCTACTATTATACAGCTCAAAAGAGTTTTACCTGTGAAGGTCAAAGCGGTATGGAAAAAATAAAGAGCATTATGGAAGATTTGCGCCAAAACCCACCCACATTAATTGAGGGTAGCCGTGTTGTTAAAATTAATGATTACGGAAAGTCGGTTTCTATTGATACTTTAACAGGCAAATCTGAGATTTTAACCCTTCCGCAATCCAATGTTCTATGCTTCTTTATGGAAAACGGTGGTTCATTTATAGTGCGCCCTTCAGGCACAGAACCTAAAATTAAAATTTATGTTTGCGCAGTTGGTAATTCCGCACAAGACGGTGAGGCTAAAAAAACCGCTCTTGTTGATGCAGGCACTTCTATCTTAGGTTTTTAATAAAATTATAAAAGACACACAGAAATATTTTTTCTGTGTGTCTTATTTTCTGTAATATGTATAATAAACAATAATATCCATATGCTCGCCGTTTATAGAATTAACACCTGTAACAGTAATTCCGTCACCGCTGAGCAATGTATAATAAACTGCTTCATCCGACATGCATTTAAAAACATCTTTTTCGCCGCACATAACGATAATTTCACCGTCAATTACCACTATTCTTCCTTGTTTACCCAAAATAGTTTCTTTAACATTTCCGTCAGCATCTCTTACGCGTCTGGTAACATATTTTATTTCTCTGCCATCCATCTGAGCGAGAACAACATCATTCTTTTCTCGTTTTTTTCTAAAAAAGCCAAACATTATTTAAAATCCACCTTTTTAAGAACCGAAAATTCATGCTCTTCGGGCTTGTAATTTTGGAAATATTCAATAAGTTCTTTGGGGTTATCAAAAGCAGGCACTAATTCTTTTGATTTTTCAGTCATAAAGCCTTGCTTTACAGCAGTGTTAAGCATTTCTATAAGATTATCATAATAACCGTTTATGTTATAAATTGCTATCGGTTTATTATGCTGTCCCAACTGCTTAAGCGTCATAATTTCAAAAAATTCATCAAATGTGCCTATTCCACCGGGAACTGCAACAAAGGCATCTGCCCTTTGCTCCATAATTTGTTTTCTTTCTCGCATAGTTTCGGTATAAACAAACTCAGAACAATCTTCAAATAAAACTCCGTCCACATTAAAGAATGACGGTGCTACGCCTATAACCTTTCCGCCTTTTTTAACGACGCCGCGAGCAGCTGCTCCCATAAGACCGTTAGCGCCTCCACCATAAACAAGGCTATGTCCTGCCTCGCCTATCGCTTCGCCTAACTTCTCAGTCATTTCAATATAAGTTTTATCTATTTCGTTGCTCGAAGCACCGTAAAGACAAATGTTCATATCTTCTCTCCATTCAAAACCGCGTTTATAAGCGTATCACCCTGATACTCAAGCTTTAATGAAAAAAACGGAGCTTTTTCCTCAATAAGTTTGAAAAAGATTTTATCCCCTTCCCAAATAGGTAGGTCATAAAGTTTCTTTATTTCTACCCATTCAAGATTTCCCTCATCACACTCTTTGACAGTTCCGCTAAAATCATCAGAATGAAAAATATGCATATATTCTGTTTCCCATATATCAGAAACAAAGGTAACAATACCGCAATAGGAGTGGGAATTAAGACTAAGCCCTGTTTCCTCTTTTACCTCTCTTAAAACACATTCCTCAGGGCTTTCCTTATCCTCAAATTTCCCACCTATTCCAACCCATTTATCGTGATTAAGGTCATTTTGCTTTTTAACCCTATGAAGCATTAAATATTTGCCGTCTTTCTCAATATGGCAAAGGGTTGTATTCCTCATTTTAGTCATCCTTTTCTATCGGTGTGGCTTCAGGCTTATAATCCCCTAAATAGAAAATTTCAGAATTAACATTTTGTTGGTCAAAAATGTTATTATACTGAACCTTTTCGTAATCATCAAGCAAAGACGTATAAGGTGAAACATCGCTCCACTTATAGTAATTATTTTGATTATCTATATAACCAACAGTATCAATAACAGGCAATGTTTCCGACATTTTCAAAAGATACTTGTTATACTCGGTAAGCTTAACCCCCGCAGTTTGCAAAACTAAAGAAGAAAGATAATTAGAACTTAGTTTATCAATATATTTTTCCTCTATATCATAATTAGCCCAAATAAAGAAAGGTGTAGCGTGACGGCTTTGTTCCTGCTCTACTGTAAGGTTAGAAAGGTTGGAAACGCCCATTACCTCAGATATAAAAGATGTTTCTATTGACGGTTGATGATCGCCGAACATACATATAACTGTAGGCTCTTTAACCTTAGAAAAATACTCTATAAGTTCTTTAAATGCATCATCACTTGCCTTTACTAAAGACAAATATTTATTAGCTTTATTATATGCCTTTGTGGTAGATGTGGCAAATATGCTTTCATTAAAGTTTATACAGCTTGTGGTATATCCGCCGTGATTTTGCATAGTTACATTAAATGCATAATAAGGAACAGATTTATCTCTGTTTTCGAAATCTTCAATTAAAAGCTTATAATTATAATCATCATTTATATACTGACGCAACAGCATATTTTTACCCGGATACATCTGCTCTACCAAGGACTGCAGATAATTGGCATCGTTTCCGCTTTCCTTATACTTTTCCATAAGGCTTATATCCATTATATTTTCAAGGCTTATAAATTTATTAAATCCTAAGTTGCTGTAAACCTCAGTTCTTTTCCAACCCTCAGCATAATATGGATGCAGAGCATAAGAAGAATATCCTTGAGCCTCCAAGGTGGATACCAATGAAGCTATTGGATTTTTAATATATAGCATATAAGCGTTACTGCCCGAAGGCAAGAATGCAGTTGTGTGGCCTGTTAAAAATTCAAATTCTGTATTAGATGTTCCGGCGCCTATTACAGGAACATAAAGATTACCCTTTATGGTATTTTCTGTTAAACTGCGCATAAACGGCATATAATCTTCATTAGTGGTAAGGTTGCCGAGCACAGAAAGGTCGGAAAGCGACTCATTCATAATACAGATAATATTAGGTTTTTTATAGCTGTTATCTATCTGCTCATCATCTGAACTGCCAACATTACCCAAATAATCGCCAACCGCTTCCGAATTATAATCATTTGGTTCAGACATATAAAGATACTTTGTATTACAGAAGAAATTCCACACAAAACCATAGTTGTGATAACCACGGGTCTGATTCCAGAAGTCAGGCTTTATACCCATATTTGCAAACACATTAGTAGCGTAAAACAATATAAGCAAAATTGCACTAAAAGTACCCAAAAATGTTCTTGAAATGATTTTTACCGTAAGGTTATACTTTGGTGTCTTGGTTTTTATACCTATAATCATAATAAAAATGAATATCAAACTTGCAACGATTATTTTATAGGTTGGTAAATAATTATTCGTATTTGCAACACCAACGGCTGTTGTAATGCTCAAGAAATCCATTGGCAAAAATGGTGTTCCTCTGAATTCCATAACATAACTGTGAGCCAATGCAAAGCCGTATAAAATAGGGGTTACTATTACATAAGAAAGCCTGAAACTGCCTGTTAAAGCGAAAAAAATGAAATACATTACTAAAATTACCGCATAGTTGCCCCAAAAGCCCAAATATGTCATATCATAAATAAACACAGAGTTAAGGCACTCGGTCATCGTAATGGTAATAATAGGTAATAAAAGTAAAAATGCAAAATGCCAAATTTTATCAGCAAGTTGATTTTTAATATTAATTTTATATGCGGCAGAAAGACCTAAAATAAAAGGACAAATAAGCGCAAAAGCAAGCAAAAGCCATTTTTTAGAAAATTCTTGAGAAGTAAATTGATTTGAAAAAATAACTACTGCCAAAAGTGTAACTAATCCAATAA